>JAVXWN010000082.1:0-5301 GCA_032230645.1 Acidobacteriota bacterium
GTTGTGCTCGTCGACGAGGCGCGCGACCTCTTCGGTCACCTCGCGTTTGATCTCGGCGGCCACGCGCGCGCCGTCGAGCTGGCCCGCCTTCGCCGCACTCGTCTGCTGTGTTGTAGTTTCCATCGGAGGTCGGCCGACATCCTAGCACAGTTCACTTCCCGCCCGTGAAAGTGGCCGACGCGGCGCGCACGCGCTTGCGTGCGCGTGCGCGACTGCGACACAATCGCCGCATGAAACGCACCCCGCTCTCTCCCCGCAAACCTTCCACGACCGCTTTCATCCTTTTGCTCGCAGCTACGCTCATGCTGTTGGCGTGTGCGGGCAAACCGGCGGAGCGGCGCTTCGAGTTTAAGGGTCAGGTCGTCGCGGTTGACCGCGCGAAGTCGGAGGTATCGGTCGAGCACGAGGAGATTAAAGGCTACATGGACGCGATGACGATGCCCTTCCCCTTGCGCGATGCCGACGCGATGAAGACCGTCGAGGTCGGCGACCACATACAGGCAACGCTCGTTGTCACGGACAACGCCTTCTGGCTCGAAAGCGCCTTCATCACGAAAGCGCAGAAGAGCGAACAACCGGGCGGTGCTTTCGGACTCGCTCCCGCCAATCCCGATGCAGCGAAGCCCGAGGCGGAGGACATCACCGCCGTTGTACCCACGGGCCCGACGGAGCCGCAAACGGGCGCTGAAGTCCCCAACGTTAAGCTTGTCAATCAGGACGGCCGCCCCGTCGGCACAAGACAGTTAAGAGGGCGCGCGCTCGTCGTCACCTTCATCTACACGCGCTGCCCTCTGCCCGACTACTGCCCGCTGATGAGCGCCAACTTCGCGCAGCTCAACGCCGCGCTCCTGAGCGATGCGGAATTGCGTAAGAGGGCGCACCTGTTGAGCGTCACGCTCGACCCGGAGTTCGACCGGCCGGAAGTCCTCAAGAGCTACGGCGCGACCTACGCGGGCGGCAAGTTCGACGATTGGGACTTTGCCACCGGCGACCCGGCGGAGGTCAGGCGACTCGCGGAGTTCTTCGGCCTCATGTACACGAAGGAGAACGGGCAGGTCATACACTCGCTGCGCACGGCCATCGTCACGCCCGACGGCAAGCTCTATAAAATTTATCGTGGCAATGAGTGGAAGCCCGAAGAGGTGTTGAACGATTTGAAGAACATGCCTGTGGCGTAAAAGATTTTCACCACCGCAGACACAGAGGCATGTGAAGGGGGCACAGAGTTATTCAACTCTCTGTGCCCCCTTCTGAGTTCTCTGTCTCTGCGTTGGTGAACTCAACGTCCGCCGCACGCAAGATGAGCGTCAACCCTTCATCTTCTGAATCTCTTCGGTCAAAGCGGGCACGACTTCAAAGAGGTCGCCGACAATGCCGTAGTCAGCGATGTCGAAGATGGGTGCCTCCGGGTCTTTGTTGACGGCAACGATTGTTCCGGCGTTCTTCATGCCGACGAGATGTTGAATCGCGCCCGAGATGCCAAGAGCGATGTAGAGCTTCGGCGCGACCGTCTGTCCCGACGAGCCAATCTGCCGGTCGATGGGGAGCCAGCCCGCGTCACAGATGGGGCGTGAGGCGGCGATGTCACCGCCGAGAAGCGTGGCGAGCTTTCGCGCAAGCTCGATGTTCTCCTGACTCTTGATGCCGCGCCCGATGGCGACGATCACTTCGGTCTTCGTCAAATCTACGGCCTGCTTAACCTCCTGGAAGGGAGCCTCGGGCTGCATACGCACATCGCCCACTTCGACCTGCATCGATTCGACCTGCGCGCCCTCGCCGCGTTCCGCTTGCTCGGCGCGGTACGAGCCCGACTGGAACGTGGCGAAGACCGGCCCCTCGCCCTTCGCCGAAACGTCGGCGTCCATCTTGCCCTGAAAGAGTCGGCGCGTGAACGTCGCGTGCCCACCCTCGGCCTTCATGCGTATGCAGTCGCTGATGAGACCCTTGCCGAAGCGCGCGGCCAGCTTCGGCGCGAAGTCGCGCACGAGATATGTGTGCGGGAAGATGATGTACTCGGGGTCGCTCGCACGCACGACCTGCTCGAACGCGTCGGCGTATGCGTCGGGCGTGTACTCGGCAAGCCGTGGGTTCTCGCCCGAGATGATGCGGCTCAACTTGAAGCCCGTCACCTCTCCGGCAAGCGACGCGTCGGCTCCAAGCATGACCGCTGAAACGTCACGGCCCAGCGACGAGCCCAACTGCTGCGCCGCCGCCACGGCCTCGAAAGAGGTTTTGTTAATCGCACCTTGCCGGTGCTCGATAAAGACAAGAATTCCGTTTGGCATAATCTGGTGAGTCTTTAAATAACCCGAGCCTCGTTGCGAAGCTTATCGGCAAGTTGAGCCGCGCCGCGCTTCGCATCGCCGTCGCCGAGAAACTGCGTCTGCTTCTGTTTGAGCGGGAGATAGATGCGCTCGACCGTCTGGAACTCGCCCTCGCCCGCAGCGATAGCGGGCTGGACTTCGCGAATCTCTTTCTTCTTCGCGGCCATGATGCCTTTGAGCGTGGCGTAGCGAATCTGGCTGATGCCGGATTGGATGGTCAGGAGCGCGGGCGTCTGCATCGTGTACCACTGGTACCATCCGCTCTCAAGCTCGCGCTTAACGCGCAACTGCTCGCCCGAGTAATCCACATCAATAACGATGGTCGCGTGTGGCAGCCCGAGCAGTTCGGCGACGATGACGCCCGTCTGCCCGTAGCCGTGGTCGTCCGATTGGAGGCCAGCCAGCACAAGGTCGGGCTGCTCTTCGCGCACGGCCTCGGCAAGCACCTTCGCCGCTGCGAAGGGCCCGGCCTGCCCGAAATCATCGGCGACGACATGAATGGCGCGGTCGGCCCCGCGCGCGAGCGCGTCCTTGACGACGGCCTTGACGCGTTGCGGCCCCAGAGCGCAGACGATGACCTCGCCGCCCTTCTTCTCCTTCAGCCTCAGAGCCTCTTCCAAGGCGTAGCCGTCCGACTCGTTGACCTCGAAGGAGAGGTCGCCTTCCTCGATCCACTTCTCGTCCGCACGGACGCGCATCACCGCGTCCTTGTTCGGAACCTGCTTCATTAAGACGACGATTTTCATAATCTCAAATTGACAACTGCCTACTCCTCAAAGCGTTTGAAGAGCAGCGCGGCGTTCGTGCCGCCGAAGCCGAAGCTGTTTGAAAGCGCGTAATCAATCCTCGCCTCGCGCGCCTCGTTGGGGACGTAGTCGAGGTCGCACTCGGGGTCGGGGTTGACGTAGTTGATGGTCGGCGGAAGCCGTCCTTCGTGAATGGCGAGCACGGAGAAGACCGCTTCGATGCCGCCCGCCGCGCCGAGGAGGTGGCCGGTCATTGACTTGGTCGAGCTGACGGCTAACTTGTATGCATGCTCGCCGAAAGTCTTCTTGATGGCGAGCGTCTCGAACTTGTCGTTGTAGGGCGTAGACGTTCCGTGCGCGTTGATGTAGCCGACCTGCTCGGGACGAACGCCTGCGTCTTTGAGCGCCATCGTCATCACGCGCACCGCGCCCGAGGCGGTCTCGTCCGGCATCGTGATGTGGAAGGCGTCGGCCGTCATGCCGTAGCCGACAACCTCCGCGTAAATCTTCGCGCCGCGCGCGCGCGCGAACTCAAGCTCTTCGAGAATCATCAGCCCCGCACCCTCGCCGATGATGAAGCCGTCGCGGTCGCGCTCGAAGGGGCGCGAGGCATGTGTCGGGTCGTCGTTGCGCGTCGAGAGCGCGCGCATCGCGGCGAAGCCCGCCACCGACATCGGCGTGATGGCCGACTCCGCGCCGCCGCAGATCATCACGTCGGCGTCGCCGCGCTGGATAATCTTGAAGCTGTCACCGATGGCGTGCGCGCCCGCCGCGCACGCCGTCGCCGTCGCCGAGTTCGGCCCTTTCGCGCCGTGGCGAATAGAGACTTGACCGGCGGCGAGGTTGACGATGGCCGAAGGGATGAAGAAGGGCGAGACGCGATGCGGGCCTTCGTCGAGGAGCTTTGAGTGCTCGCGCTCGATGGCCCAGAAGTCGCCGATGCCGCTGCTGATGTAGGTGCCGACATGCTCGGCCGCCTCTTCGCCGAAGCGGTCGGCGAGCTTCTGCCCGCGCTCGACGAGGCCGGACGTGTAGATAGCCTCGTCCGCGGCGGCGATGGCGAAGTGGATGAAAGAGCCCATCTTGCGGGCCTCTTTCTTCTCCACGAATTTGAGCGGGTCGAAACCCTTGACCTCAGCGCCGATTCTCACCGAGAACTTCGACGTGTCGAACTTCTCGATGTAGCCGACGCCGCTGCGACCCGACATCATCGCCGCCCAGGTGTCTTCGACCGTGTGCCCGCACGGTGTGACGAGGCCGAGGCCCGTTACCACAACCCGACGTTTCAAAGCTTCTGCTCCTTACAGAGGAGAGTAGAGTGACGCCCTCCGCGACGCCAACGCGCTCGGCCGCGAAGCCCGGGCGCAGGGCGAATGGGCCGCGACGCGCGCCCTCTCCCCGGCGACGCGCCGGGACAGAGCCGCGATGCGCCGCACGGCCGCACGCCTTCTACTTACCCTTGGCCTGATGCTGGTCTATGTAGTTGTAGGCGTCGCGGACGCTCTGAATCTTCTCGGCGTCCTCGTCGGGGATTTCGATGCCGAACTCCTCTTCGAAGCGCATGACGAGTTCAACCGTGTCGAGCGAGTCCGCGCCGAGGTCGTCAATGAAACGCGCGTTCGGCGTCACCTCGTTCTCGTCAACGCCCAGCTCGTCAATGATGATCTGCTTAACTTTTGCCTCAATCTCCGAATCGGCCATTATTCCTGCTCCTCTTTGTCTGAAGTTGAAAACTCGAAAACTTTAACGCATGCGCTTGGGCCGCGACTGCGGCCCAAGCGGGTTGCGATAGCTCAGTCGCCCGTTGCGGCCTGACTGCCCGAAGAAGCTTGAACGAGCGCGGCGCGCGCAGCCTCAAGGCTCGCGGCGTCCTCGACGTTAAGTCCTCGCGCCTGCGGCACGGTCTGGCGGACGAGCCCGCTCAAGACCTTCCCCGGCCCGACCTCGACGAAAATGTCTACGCCCTCGCGCGCGAGAAGCTCGATTGACTCGCGCCAGCGTACAGTTTGCGAGACCTGCCGGACTAACGCGGCGCGCGCTTCCGTGCCGGTACGAATGACGGCGGCGTCAACGTTCGTCACAAGCGGCACGCTCAAATCCTTAAACTCAATCTGCTCCAAGTCGGCCGCCAGCCGTTGCTGCGCCGGGAGCATCAGCGCGCAGTGGAAAGGTGCGCTCACCTTCAAGGGCACCGCGCGCTTCGCACCGCGCTCCTTCAACAAAGGTATCGC
>JAVXWN010000087.1:0-8870 GCA_032230645.1 Acidobacteriota bacterium
AGGAGCGCGCGGTCTTCCTGCCGCAGACGCTCGACGTGAACGCGCACACCTTCAAGCCTTGGCTCGAAGGCCGTGATGGCTGCGGCGACCAACGCCGCGAGCCGGTTCTGGTCGTCACCCGACGAGGCCGACAGCGACGAGAAATCAGGGACGCCGTAATCGAGTACGGTCATCTTCTCGTCCGCGTTCGGTTCGCCGCCGCGTGGCGTGTGACGGCGCGTGTTCAGGAGTCGAGCAAGCTCGCGCCGCACCGACTCCTTGAGCGTGCGCACGTCGAGCACGCGGAAGGGCTGCGCCTCCTCTTCGCGCGAACGTGGCTCGGTGTCGACCAGTCGCTCGAAGAGGAGAGCGCGGCCGCCCTCGACAGGTTTCGGGTCACGCATTCGTTTCGTCCACCCGGCGTCCGGCTACTCGGCCTTGTTCGTCGAGAGGTTCCATTTCCCGTTGACGTTGCCTTCGGAGCCGACCTCGGGTTTCTGCGAGGTGAAGTTCCAGGTGATCTGGTTGTAGTTGAGCGTCAACGTCTCGACCGGCTTGTCGCCGCCGCCGCCGCCGATGGAGATTGACGAGATGAGCGCGTTCTTAATCGTGTAGCGCATCAACTCGACGACCGCGCCGCTGTCGTTGCGACCGATGATGATGTCCACCTTCGGGTACGCCTTGCCCTCGCAGCAACTCTGGCACAGGACGGGCGACGCCGCGTCCAAGTACTTCGTGACGGTCAAGTCCTGATGGTTGGGCTTACCCGAGGTGCGCTCCGAGTTACTGATGTCGCCGGTGATCTGCATGGCGACGCCGTGGCTGAACGAGAGCAGCTCGATCTTGTCCTTGAAGCCCGTCAGCATTGACTCGCCTTTGGGGTCAGCGCCCATATCCAAGATAATTACGTCCATTGTTCCTCCACTCCTTCTTTCAGACTCTTAAAGTTTCAGACCCGGCCGAATGCGGATTGTGAATTTCGGATTTCCGAAGCAGCCGGTTGGAAGAGAGATTGACGAGAGGCACGCCGCTCGTCAATCTCTCTTCCGTTGCTCCGCAATCCACAATCCGCATTCGCCCATCAGGCGTTGACCGGCGGCGGCAACTCGGCCACGAGGCGGATCGAGGCGGTCAGCTCCTCCAACTGGAAGTGCGGCCGCAGGAAGACGGTCGCCCTGTAGCAGCCCGGCTTGCCCGGAATGTCGTAGACATCAACGCGCGCCTCCCTGAGCGGGAACTGCGCCTTCGACGCCTGCGACGCCGTGTCGTTTAAGAGCACGTAGTTGGCGACCCAGTTGTTGAGATACCGCTCGACATTCTCGCGCGTCATGAAGCTCCCGATCTTGTCCCGCATGATGGACTTGATGTAGTGAGCGAAGCGCGACGCGGCGAGGATGTAGGGAAGCTGGCTTGAGACACGCGCGTTGGCCGTGGCCTGCGGCGTGTTGTAGACCTTCGGCTTCTGCGCGGTCTGACCGCCGAAGAAGGCGGCGTAGTCAGTGTTCTTGCAGTGGACGAGCGAGATGAAGCCGAGGTCGTTCAACTCCTTCTCGCGCCGGTCGGTGATGGCAATCTCGGTCGGACACTTCAAGGCCACGTCGCCCTCGTCGGTGCGGAAGGTGTGCGTGGGAAGTCCCTCGACGATGCCTCCACCCTCGACGCCGCGAATGGCGGCCGTCCACTTGTACTTCGAGAAGGCGTCCGTGATGCGAGTGGCAAGCGCGTAGGCGGCGTTGCCCCACAGGTACTTCGAGTGGTCGCGCCCGTCTACGTCCTCGCG
This sequence comes from Acidobacteriota bacterium, assembly GCA_032230645.1. GTDB lineage: Bacteria > Acidobacteriota > Blastocatellia > Pyrinomonadales > Pyrinomonadaceae > QHXN01. The sequence goes on from JAVXWN010000087.1 coordinate 1,760, forward strand.
GAAGTCGAACTCCTCGACGGGGCTCGTGTCCGGCCCGTAGGGGAGTCGAAGAAGTATGTGCGGGAGCGTCAGCGCCACATAGCGCGCGTCTTCGCTTTCGCGGAAGCTGCGCCACTTGACCAGCTCCGTGCCGTCGAAGATTTTGGCGAGGTCGCGCGGGTTGCTAAGCTCGGTGAAGCTATCGAGGTCGAAGAGCTTCGGCGAAGCCGCCGCGATGAAGGGCGCGTGCGCCGCCGCCGCGACGTTCGACATCTTCTCAAGCCACGCCATGTCCTGCGGGTGTCGGCCGAACTCATAGTCGCCGACGAGCACGCTGTAAGGGTTGCCGCCAAAGGTGCCGTACTCTTCTTCGTAGAGCTGCTTGAACTGCACGCTCTGGTCGAACTCGACGGCGCGCTCAAGGTCGTTGCGTATTTCGTCTTTGGTGGCGTTTAAGAGACGGAGCTTGAGCGAAACGCTCGTCTCGGTGTTCATCACAAGATAGTGCAGCCCGCGCCACGATGCTTCCAACTGCTGGAACGCCGAGTCGTGCATAATCTCGTTGAGTTGGTCGGTCAGGAGCTGGTCTATCTCGGCGATGCGCTTGTTAATCATCATCACCGTGTCTTCGCTGACGGCGATGGAGGAGTCGAGCACCTGCGAGACGAACTCGCCGACAAGGTCACGGGCGTAGGGCCGTTGCGACTCGTCGCGCGCCATCTTGCCCTTCTCGATAATCGTGTCGAGCAGTGTGCCGGTCTCGGTCGTCTCAACGCCCTGCCCGCCGGGTTGCGGGGTCTTCTCATCCTTCTTCGCCATTACCGTTACCTCCTATCGTGGCCTTGATCTGTTGCATGCCCTCGGTGTTCTTCACCACGTCCTTGAGCAGCGCGTCGAGCGCGTCGTTGCCGTCGAGCTTGGTGAGCAGGTCGGCGAGACGCGTGCGCGCCTCGAAGAGGTCGGCCAGCGACTTGATCTGGCCGAGAACGTTGATGGGGCTGAAGTCGTCGAGGTTCGAGAAGTTGAGCACGGCGCTCAACTTCTCGCCGTCGCCCGCGAGCCGGTTGTTGACTCGAAGCGCGAGGCGCGGCCCCATGGCCTTCATGATGTCATTGAAGTTGTCGCGATCTATCTCGACGTACTTGCGCTCCTTCAAGGGCGGCAGCGCCTCCTCGGGCTGCCCCGAGAGATTAGCCATGATGCCGACGATGAACGGCAGTTCCTTCATTACGATGGCGTCCCCGATCTCCACGTCGTAGGTGATCTGTACGCGGGGCGGTCGCACCCGGTCGAGTTTATGTTGTGTGCTTTCTGGCATTACTGCCTCCTTTCGGGCAGGCGAACTTTGGGGTTGACTGTTGGGGACACTCGGACTGCTGTGACTGCGTTTTGTCTCAGGTCGTCGTGAACTTTGTTTAAGGGCGCGAGAGGCACGGAGGCCGGCGCGCCCGGCCTCACTTCGCGGTGCCGCCCACGCCAGTGAGACGGAGCAGGCGGTTGATCTCCTGCATCTCGCCGTCGTTACGCACGATCTGCTGGAGCACTTCCTGAAGGCTCATGCCGCCCCACTCGACCGCGCGCAAGACGAGGTACGGTGTGGGACTGTGTGGCTCTGTCCTCAGGAGGTAGTCGGCGGCCTCGGCGAGACGGCGATACGCCTCGGCGCGGCTGCGGATGGGGGCGGAGGGCCAGAGGCGGCCGCCCTCGTCTTCGGGCTCGTCTTCGTACTGCAACGCTTCTTCCTCCGCGGCCGGATACTCGATGGCCTCGGGGCGCGAACGCAGGACATCGGCTGCCAAGCGCCGGACTGCGAGCAGCGCCTCGCGAAAACCGTGGAGGCTCGGAGCCTCGCGGCCACACTTTTCATCGAGCAGGCTTTCGAGCGCGGCGCACGTCTCGATTGCGCCGCCGAGCACTTCGTTGAGCGCCGCGAAGAAGCGCGCGTCCGTGAGCATCAGGCTCGAACTGAACTTCGAGATGGAGACACGACCGCGCGCTTCGGCGGCCTGCGCGGCCTTCTGGTCTTTGTGCGAGAGCGTGTCGAGGTCGCAGGCGCTCTCCCATTCGGCGTAAGAGTATGCGGCCGCATCCGCTCCCTGCGGCGCGGTGACGGGCACGTGCTTGAGTTGTACCGAGAGCTTCTCATTGACCCACTCGAAGGGCGCGACGCGCCCACCCAACTCGCCGCCCTCTTCGAGCAACGGGTAGAGGTCTTCCCAGAAGGACTCGCACAGCGCGGCCAACAGCCGCAAGCCCTCGCGCGCGCCCGCGAAGCCGTAGCGATGGAGCCATGCTTCGAGCAGCCAAGCGGCTATCTGCAAATCCTTCGAGCGCGTGGCAAGTGCTTCGAGGCAGATGGCCTCGACCTCGGCCCAGTCGGCGCGCTTCGGTTCGACCTGATAGATACCCTGATTGAGACGCGAATCGTCTTCACGTCTCGCCTGACGGATGCGGTCGTATGTGCCGTCGTAGCGCAGGCTCTCGCCCGCGCGCCGCTCGCCTGCGATGGGCGTCAGCAGACTTTCCAGATCGAACGCGTATGTCGGGGCGGTGCTCATTTAAATTATCTGTCTCGCAAGCGTTGTCGTAAAAGTCACGAAGGACGGGCCGTTAAAGCCCTGGAGCCCTCGCGGGGAACTCGGGGAGCACGAGCGGCTCCTTTGCGCCGGGCGCGAGCAGCGACACGCGCATGAAGACCCTTGCCTCGTCCGACCTCAAGCCCTCGGGCTGGCTGTCGAACGCGTTCCCGCCGGGTCGTGTCGGGATTCTGAACTTCAGCGAATAAGGCGCGAGATCAACACCGTAGGGTGAGAAGTCGCCGGGCGAGGGGCGCTGCCGCAGCATCATCGAGAGCAGCGACCAGCGGTTCTTATACTCGAAGACGGCGATGCGGTCACGCGCCTTGAAGTTGGGCGACTCGGACGCGGAGTAAGGCATCACGGGCGAGTTGCCCGCCCAACGCAGCGTCAAACGCACCGGCTCGCCGATGACCCAACGCCCCGTTAGCTCCTTGCCGAGGTAGCGATACTTTGTGTTTCCAACGTCCAGCGTCCAGTCCATGATCTGTCCCGCGCCATCCTCGTGTTCGCGATTGACGCGGAACTCAACATTGAAGTCGAGCGCAGGGCCCGTCTTCTTATCAAGATAGCCCGAGAAGAAAGCGCGCACCTTATCCATCCGGTCGAGGAAGTCCCAAGCCGCGTCGCCCTGTGCGCCAAGCTGCGGATTGGCTCGCAGCGCATCGCGTGCGGCCTCGCCCTGTTGGTCGAGCAGCGTGAAGAAGGCGACGACGGCCTCGGGGTCGGCCTCGACGTAAGGCGAGCCTTCGGCCTCGCCGAACGGGAAGCGACCGGCGAGCGTTTTATTGAATTTGTCGGCAATCTGGCTGTAGTTGGAGAGCGAGAGCAGTCGCGTCTCAACGTCACGCTCGCGCACATGCTTAGTCCTCGCGGCGGCGAGCGCGTTGCACTGCTCTTTGAGCAGAGCGCGCAGGTAGTTTCGTCTTCGGATAAAGAAGTCGCGCGAAGGCGCAACGTCCGCCCCGCCGTCGAACTCCTGACAGCGGTCTACGTCCACCTTGTCCATCCCCGATAGGATGAAGCCTTCGAGCACGCTTAGAGAGTTGCCCGGCTGCTTGTCGTCGTAGCCCGAGAGCGTGGCGAGCAGTTCGCCCCAATCCACGCGCGCCGGTCGCACGGGGACGTTCTGCGCGGCGGCGAAGTTGAAGACGGGCGCGGCCATATCGCGCGCGAGGTGCGTGATGCGCTTGCGCTGCGCGGCGAGGTATGAAGCAAGGTCGTCCGTGCTGTCCGCGCCGAAGGCAACGGGCGCAATCGGCTTCGCCGCACCGTCCCACCAAGAGAAGTTCGGACGCGCCATCGTGTAGAAGCGTTCGGACTGGAACTGCCCGTCAACGGCCTCCAACAGGTACGTGAGTTGAGAAGCGAGCGCAGTGCGAAGCCCCGAGTCAATGCTGAGGCGGTCGGTGGCCGCGAGCAGTTGCCCGAGCGGCTCTTGCGTCGCCTCAAGGCTGCGCACCTCGGCGTCGAGACCCGCGAGCATGGCCGCCTCGCCCGGTGCGGGCGGCGCGGGCTGGTAGTGCTGCGCGCCCGCGACCAGCGCCGACACCTTCGCCTTCAATTGCGCGAGCGCCGCTTCACGCACCGAGTCGTCGAGGTTCTTCGAGTATTCGCCGCGCCCCGAGGTGAAGCGTTCGTAGTCGGCGCAGAGCGCGACGGCGCGCCGAAGCATCTCGCCGTCCCACACAAGCTGGCGGCGCGGGAGCGGAGGCACACGCGGCACACCGCCCGCGCCCCCCGCCATGAAGCTCTCGCGCGACAACCCTTCGAGCGCGACGCGCAGTTCGCGCAGACCCGACGAGAGAGTCATCTCGTGGAAGGATGAGCGCGCGTCGAAGACGTAGGTTGAGAGCCAAGTGTATTCGGGCCGTTGGAGCAGCGCCTCGGTCTGCGCGATGTCGTTGAGATAGCCAAAGCTAACGGCGCTCGTCTGCCTCTCGAAAGACCTCTGGTACAAGACCTCGGTCATCTCGGCGACCTTGGCCGCGACCGCACGCTGTACGTCGGCCGAGCGCACCGCAAGCGGACGGCCGCGCGCCTGCCTGAGCGCCTCCTTATACAACTCGTTGTTCGTGTCGAAGCCTTCGGGCGGCATGTTATGCCCGAGGTACGTGGCAAGCGACTTCAGGTCTTCGAGCGAGCCGCTGCCCTCGCGTATCAGTCCCTCGTAGAGGGCGCGGTTGGCGCGCAGCTCCGTGAAGTGCTCGATGAATCCGTGGAGCGTGCCGTCGTCGCCGGGGACGTAGCTCTGATCGTAGAGCGGCGAGGGGCCGCGCGTGCCCGCGGCCGGAGCGATGTAGCTGCCGGGCACGGTCTGTGGCGCAGGAGACACGGAACTGAACCCGCCTTCGATGGGCGCGGCCTGAAGGAAGGATTCGGTGCGCTCGTCAAGCCCGAGCCGCATCCCTTCGAGGATAACGTACTGAAAAGCGGAGACCATCGACTCGCGCGTGCGCTCGTTGAGGTCGCTGAACCAGGAGGACGGAATGAAGACCGAGTAGTAGCGCCGCCCGCCGACTTTCGACATGGCCGTGAGCAGGTGCTGCTCGTTGTCGTGCGTTGCGTCCTCCGAAGGTTCGGGCGGGGCTCCTACATCGGGGAGGGGCGTGGCTGTTGCCGGGCCGCCGACGCCCGAGCCAAGCGCGGCGTCCGCGTACACGGCCGCACGGCGCGGTGCGGCCTGCGGCTCGTAGGAGGACTGCCTGTAGTAGTCGTCATAGAAGTCTGACATGTGCGGGCGACCGTTACGACCGCCACGCAATGCCTTGACCTCGTTCAAGTCCTGCTCCTCGTGCGAGAGCAACTCTTGAAGTTCGTCGCGACGACGTTCGAGCCCCGCGTAGGTCACGAGCAGTCCGGCGCAGCCGATAATAGGAATAGCGAGCGAGAGCACCTGCGCGGCAAAGACCGTGCGGTTGCGCGACAGCCGCGCCTTGATGAGCGGTCGCGCCAGCATGTCTTCGAGAAAAATCTTCTTCTCGAAAAGGTCTCTGACAAAAGCGGGGCGTCGCGTCTGCGGCGCTTCGAGTGTGGCGGCCGGTGGCGCAAACGGGTCGGGTGAAGTTTCAGTCCAGTCTTCGGCCGACGCTGTCTCCACGGAAGGGACGGGCAGCAGCGCCGCCGTCGCCGTATCCTCGCCCGCATCGCCGCAGAAGTAGAGGCCACGGAAGAAGAACGAGTCGTGAAAAGAACTCTCTTTAAAAATCTGGTCGAGGTAGAGTTGAAGCGGAGCGCGAAGCTGTTGCATCTCCGAAGGCAGGAGAAAGATGCCGTCGCGGTCTTCGATGTCGCCGCGCTCGGCGAGCACTTCGACCTGCGATTGGAAGAGATAGCGATAGACGTTCTGGAACGCCTCGCCAACCCACTCGGGACGATAGGCCGTCTCAAGCGTGTAAGGCGCAGACCAACCGAACATCTCTTCGCGCATGCGCGTGGGCAACTCGCGGCTGAAGGATTGGAAGCCGGGCACCTCGTCGCACTTGGTAACGATGACGTAGACGGGGAAGCTCATCCCCAACTGCTTCTGCGCCTGCCAAAGCTTTCGATAGAGGCAGACAGCCTTCTGCTCGACGCGCGCTCTCTGGTCGGGCGCGAGCCCGCGACCGGCGATGAGGTCGGAGCAGGGAATCGTCAGCACCACGCCGTCGAGCGGGCGCTCGGGGCGATGCTTCTGTAGCAGGCGCGAGAGCGTGGCCCAGCCGCGACCGTTCGAGGTCTCGCAGTCGGAGCGCAGGACGAGCTCGCCCGCTACGTCGAGGACTACGGCGCGGTCGAAGAAGAACCAGTTGAGTGCCTGTCTGACGCCGTATACATGCTCGCTCGGTCGCCCGAGCGGGAGATTCATTCCCGACTCCGCGAGCAGCGTCGTCTTCCCCGACTGCTCCTCACCAACCAGCAGGAACCACGGCAGGCGGTAGCGATAGTCTCTGCGCGTGACGTGCCCGCGCAACGCACGCAACGAGCGCGCGAAAGAGGTCTTCAGCCCTATGCTCGACGAGGCCGTCTGCTGTATGAACCCGACCGGCGCGGCGGCGGCAGGCACGGGGCGCGACTGCGCCGCCACTGCCCTCGTGCGCGCCCTACGCAAGAGGAGGTAGATGCCGAGCACGATGCCAAGCACCACGAGGATGATTACCAGCAGGATGTAGGGCCAGTAGGGGGAGAGCATCATTCCACTCGCGCTTCAACGCTCGGTGCGCTTCAGCGGTTGTTCCCTATCTCGTCGACCGCACGCGAGATGCGGTCGTTGGTTTCAGCGAGCCGACCCGTGAGCTTGACCCAGATGCCGTGCGTGACGGCGACGTAGGCCAGCACGACGGCACAGAGCAGGATAAGCCACGCGCGCGGGTTCGGAAGCTTTCGCTTCTGCTCGTCGCGCATCGTATGGTAGTAGGTTTCGGGGAAGAGTCTGCGCGACTCGTCTTCAAGGTCTGGCTCGCGTCGGAAGACGAAGGCGAAGAGCTGGCGGCGATAGCCCAGCAGTCGTCCTCCGTCATCGCGCCCGCCACGATACTTGCCGCGGAAGCCGAGCGAGAGCGCCATCAGGTAGACCG
>JAVXWN010000093.1:0-5846 GCA_032230645.1 Acidobacteriota bacterium
CGGGAGCGCGATGAGCAAGTGGCACGAGAGCCCGTTGGCGTATGGCTCGTAGAGACGGCGCAGCGAGCGCAGGCGGTCGTCGGCGTCCGCGCCCGCGCGCAGGTTGAGACCGCGGCCCGTAAGCAACGCGCGTAAGCGCACAAGGTCTTCATCCGACATCCTCTCCTGCTCGAATGAGACCGGTTGCGTGCCGAAGATTTGCGAGATGTCTACGAGCGCGTGCCGCGCCATCGCAAAGGTCAGACGCGCCTGCCATTCGTGCGCGCCGTCTATGCCGACCATGACGAGCGCGCACGTGTCGAGCACGCACACGAGCGATGCGAGCCACGACTGGTTGTCATGCTGCGAACGGTAATAGCAGAGCACCGGATAGGAGAGGTGACTCTCCATGAGGTCTGCGGCCCAACGCTCCCAATCCTGTAGTAGCTCGCCGAGCGCATCGAGGCGACCCGCCCCCGCGTGACGACGCAGCAACTCGACGGCCGTGGGCGGCGTGCCCGCGCGTGCGTCGAGCGTCGAGATGCTGACCTCGCGCCGCGAGAAGGACTGGTAGAGCACGGGCAGATAGCCGATGACGGCGGCGAGAAAGCCGAAGCCCGTGCCCGCTTCGACCACCGCGAGCACACGCCCCAAGCCGTCGAGCGGGAACACGTCGCCGAAGCCGAGCGTGAAGATGATGACGCCGCTCATGTAGAGGTAAGTGCCGAAGCCTGCCGAAGACTCGGGTGCGTGGAGTACCGCGCGAGCGCCCCACTGCAAGAGCGCGAATGAGAACAAGAGCCCGAAGGCCCACACGAGCAGCAGCAGCAGCAGCGAGAGCGGGCCGTAGAAAGCCAGATAGCGGTCGCGCTTTTTGCCCACGGGCACGCGGCGCGCAATCCCTGCGACCGGGGCCCACGTCATGAGGTAGAAGATTCTCGTCAGCCGGAGTCGTCGCGTGACGCGGCGCGGCAGCACGATGGTCTCGAAGGTGTCCCAGAGGACGACGACGATGACCACGACGCCCAAGACGGCCGCAAAGGCTTGCATCATGTTAGACATCCTTCGTAAGAGAAGTGATGAATGATGAGTGATGAATGTCGCCGCGTTGAGACATTCATCACTCATCACTCATCACTCATCATTCATCACTTCCAACATTCTCTTCCCGTTGCTCCGGGGCGCAAGCTGTTATAATTGTCTACTCCCGAAAATAAACGAGCCTGCGGCGCGCGGCAAGCCGCTCGGACGCCGGGGCCAAAAGAGGGTGAAGGTTTGCTCAGAGTCGAATACAGAGAAGGCTTGTATCTACCCGACCTCGATTTATGGCTCGACGCCGACGGGCCGCGCGAGCGTTGCGTCATCTCGCACGCGCACTCAGACCACATCGCGGAGCATCGCGCGATTGTCGCCACGCCCGAGACGGCGCGTCTCTTTCGCCACCGTCGGGGCGAGGCCGAGGTCGAGGCGATGCCCTACGGCGAGCGGCGCGACTTCGGACGCTACGCTCTGACGATGTACCCGGCGGGGCACTGTCTCGGCTCTGCTCAGATACTTGTCGAGGCGGACGGCGAGCGGCTCGTCTACACGGGCGACGTGAAGCTTCGGCCCAACTTCACGGCCGAGCAGGCCGTCATCGTTCCCTGCGACACGCTCGTCATGGAGTCAACCTTCGGCGACCCGCAGTATCGCTTCCCCCCGGACGTGGCGACGTATGATCGTCTCTACGCCGCCTGCGACCGCGCGCTCTCGGACGAACGTGTGCCGGTCGTGCTCGCATACGCGCTGGGGAAGGGGCAGGAGGCGCTTGAGCTTCTGCTCAGGCGCGGATACCGCGTGACGCTTCACGGCGCGGTCTGGAACGTGTCGGAGATTTACCGCGAGTGCGGCATCGTCTTCTCGGGCGAGTACGAGCGTTATGACCGCGAGCACCTGCGCGGGCGCGTGCTCATCGCACCACCGGGCTGCCGCCGCCAGCCGATGGTTCACAACATCGAGCGCCGCTATCTCATCATGCTCACGGGCTGGGCGGTGAGCAAAAGCGCGCCCTACATGTACAAGGGCGTAGACCTCGTGCTCCCGCTCTCAGACCACGCGGACTTTGACGACCTCGTCCGCCTCGCACGCGAGTCCGGCGCGCAAAGAATCATCACCATGCACGGCGCGAAGAAGTTCGCCGCCATCCTCCGAGACCTCGGCCTCAACGCCGAACACCTCGCGCAGCACCCTTCGCAACAGAAGACGACGAAGGGCGCGTCGAAGGCCGCAACCGTGGTTGAGCAGAAGCTGTTTGAATAGTAGGAAGAGAGAGAGCCCGAAGTCCCTAACTTTTGAACTTCTCTTCGCAGATAAGCTCGACGGCGCGCTCGATGTTCTCGTCAACGCCCGTGAGACATTTGACGATGCGCGAGGGCAGGCGCAGCGTGATGACCTGATACTCCTCGGTCGTGGTCTTCGGGTCGGAGAGCGCGCGCCGGAGCGCATCCATGATGTCCTTGTAGTCGGCGGGCTTCGAGAGATACTGCTGCACGCCGAGGCGCTCGCACTGTCGTCGCGTCTCGTCGCTCGTCTCGCCTGTGACGACGACGACAGGGACGTTGGCATTGAGGCCCCGTATGGTCTGGAGCGTCTGCACGCCGTGCATCTCTGGAAGAGTCATGTCGAGGATGACCGCGTCCGCCCCGTTGTCCTCGAAGAGCGCGACGCCCTCCTCGCCCGTGTAGGCCTTCGACACCTCGAAGCCCTCCTTCCGAAGCGCGCTCTCGTATAGCTCGGCGAGGTCTTCCTGATCCTCTATAACCAACACGCGTTGACCGCCCATTCGGTTTCGTCCCCTTGCAAAGTCCGGCGTTTGGCCTTTTAATTCGCCCACGCGCGAATCAAAAACAATAGTTTCGACAAGATGTCAGGCCGTCGCTCGATTATAGCAGAAGACTCCTATGACCCAGCCCGTCGCCATTCTCCTCCTGCTGCTGCTCGTCGCGCTCGTGCTCTTCGCGACCGAGAAGATTCCGATTGATATCGTCACCATCCTGCTCGTCATCGGGCTCGTGTTGACGGGAACGCTCAACGTCTCGGAGGCGTTCGCGGGCTTTGGCAACGACATCGTCATCACCATCGCGGGGTTGTTCGTGTTGACGGGCGGGCTTGTGAAGACGGGCGTAGTTGACTTGGTCGGTCGCCGCCTGCACCGCATCGCGGGCGGCAACGAGTTCAAGCTCACCGCGCTCGTCATGTTCACGGCCGCCGCCTGCGCCTCGGTGATGAAGAACACGACGACGACCGCGATGTTCGTCCCCGTCGTCCTGGGCATCGCGCACCGCGCGCGCGTACAGCCGTCGAAGCTGCTGATGCCTCTCGCCTTCGGCGCAATCCTCGGCGGCACGTGCACGCTCATCGGCACTTCGACGAACCTCGCCGTCTCGGGCGGGCTCGCCAAGCTCGGTCAGAATCAGGAACTCATCCAGCGCTTCCACATAGACCCGCGCCTGCTCGCGCCCTACACGATGTTCGAGCTAACACCCGTCGGCATCGGCATCGTCGTCGTCGGCATGCTCTACATGCTCCTGCTCGGTCTTCGTCTGCTCCCGAGTCGCGGCGGCGCGGAGTCGCTGATGGAGCAGTACCAGATGCGCGAGTACATCTCGGAGGTCATCGTCGTCGCGGGCTCGCCGCTCGCGGGGAAGACTCTGGCCGAGGGGAACCTGAGCGAGATGCTCGACCTGACCGTCATCGGCATCCTGCGCGGCAAGCAGGGGCGTCTGCCGCCGCGCGGCGAAGAGGTCTTGCAGGAGGGCGACCTGCTGCTCGTGCAGGGGAGCATGGACGACATCCTGCGCGTCAAGGAGGAGGCGGGCATCGAGATACGCCCCGACTTCGAGTTGAAGACGCACGACCTCGAAGCCGGAGACGTTGAGTTGTTCGAGGTGATGGTGCTGCGCGGGTCGGAGATAAACGGGAGGACTCTGCGCAGCCTCAACTTCCGCGACCGCTACGACCTCACCGTGCTCGCCATCAACCGCCACGGCATGGCGCTCTTAACGAAGCTCTCGACCGTGACGCTGCGCTTTGGCGACGTGCTGCTCGTGCAGGGCGAGAAGAGCTGTGTCGAGCGGCTCACGGCCGACGGCCACGTCCTCCTGCTCGAAGGCGAATTGGGCGCTCGGCGCGAGCGCGCCGACAAGAGAATCTGGGCCGTCGCGGCCTTCGTCGTCTTCCTCTCCTTCTCCGTCATGCATCTGCCGCAGGTGCCGCTTGCCATCGCAGTCCTCTTCGGCGTGCTCATCCTTCTCGGCTCGCGCGCCGTGCTGCTGCACGAAGCTTATGAGTTGATTGACTGGCGGCTGATAGTGCTCATCGCGGGGATGATAAGTTTCGGCACCGCGATGGAGAAGACGCACGCCGACGAATATCTCGCTGGACTCATCGTTCAGAATTTCAGCTCCTACGGCGAGCTGGCCGTGCTCGCGGGCTTCTTCGCGCTGACGGTCGCGCTCACACAGCCGATGTCGAATCAGGCCGCCGCGCTCGTCGTCCTCCCCATTGCCGTCAAGACCGCGCTCACGCTGGGCCTGAACCCGCGCGCCTTCGCCGTCGCCGTCACATACGCCGCCTCATGCTCGTTCCTTACGCCTTTAGAGCCCGCTTGCGTGCTCATCTACACGCCGGGGCGATACCGCTTCCTCGACTTCGTCAAGGTCGGGTCAATCCTGACAATCGCGGTCTTTGCCATCGTCATGCTGCTCGTTCCCATCTTCTGGCCTTTGAAGTGAAGCGCGCCGCTACAATCAACGCAATCCAAATATCACAAAAGTGTCATCGGAAAACGGCCCCGCGTCCTTGCGCCTGCGCCCTCGTCTTCATATAATTCGCGGGCTTTGAAAAGTGGGCCGGAAGGGAATCGGAAAGCGGCCTCGCAAATTTTTCAGGCACTCCTCAAACAGACAAAGAAGATGGCAACAATCACCAACTGGAGAGAACGGCGACGTGTCGCCCGAGGGCGCACCACCGCGACTCCGCTTCGCACGATTGCTTCCGGGCTGGCTCAGATTGCGCGCGCCGCCTTCGCCGAGCCTTACAAGCTCGCCGTCGAGCGCCACGCCGTCGCCCTCAAGCGTCTACCGCGAGAGATGGACGGGCTGCGTCTCGTTCAACTCTCGGACATCCATCACAGCCCCTTCACGGGGCGCGAACAGGTCGAACGCGCGGTCGAGGTCGCCAACAGCCTCCAACCCGACATCATCGCCCTCACGGGCGACTACATCTCGCACGAGCGCCAGTACGTCCAGCCCTGCGCCGAGATGTTGGGCCGACTGCGCGCTCGTTGCGGCGTCTATGCAGTCTTAGGCAACCACGACAACTGGGTGGACGCCGCGCTCGTCACAGACCTCTTCAGCGCCGAGGGCATACGCGTTCTCACCAATGAAGGCTTCCGCTTTGAAGACCGTGGCGTCTCCTTCTGGTTAGCGGGCGTTGACGACACGATGGTGGGACTCGAAGACCTGCCGCTCGCCCTTGCCGGCTCGCGCGAGGACGAGATGAAGCTTCTGCTCGCGCACAACCCCATCATCCTGCGCCGCGCCGCGCGCGCGGGCGTAGACCTCGTGCTCTCGGGGCACACGCACGGTGGGCAGGTCATCTGGCGCTCGGAGCGTTCGGCCTCGGGGCGCGTTCGCCGACGGATACTGCGTGGCTTGGGCCGTCGCGGCGAAACGCAAATCTACGTCACACGCGGCCTCGGCACCGTCGTCCTGCCCGTGCGCTACGGCTGCCTGCCCGAAGTCTCGTTGCTCACTCTCCGCTGCGCGGAATAAGAGTACCGGGGACTGAGTGCTGAGGACTGAGTAAAAAGCTCTCGTCTTTGCGCT
>JAVXWN010000143.1:0-8489 GCA_032230645.1 Acidobacteriota bacterium
GGGCCTTCTCTTGTCACGGTTCACGGTTTACGATTCACGCCTCAAGCAACTTCGGACTTTCAAATGTCGTAAAGGTAGGCATGAAGCAAACGAGAGCGGTCAGGGTAAAGGACGTGCAGATCGGCGGCGGTGCGCCGGTGGCCGTGCAGTCTATGACGAAGACCGACACGGCCGATATCGAAGCCACCGTCGGGCAGATCGAAGAGATGATGCGCGCGGGCTGCGAGATCGTTCGCGTGGCCGTGCCAAACGCCGAGGCCGCCGTCGCCCTGAAAGAGATTCGCCGCCGCGTGCCCGACGTGCCGCTCGTCGCCGACATACACTTCCACTACAAGCTTGCGCTGATGGCGCTCGAAGCCGGAATTGATAAGCTCAGACTCAATCCCGGCAACATCGGCTCAATCGAGCGCGTGCGCGAAGTCGTGAACGCGACCAAAGAACGCGGCATTCCCATCCGCATCGGCGTCAACGGCGGCTCGCTTGAAAAAGATTTGCTCAAGAAGTACGGCACGGCCACGCCCGAAGCGATGGTCGAGTCGGCGCTGCGCCATATACACATTCTCGAAGACCTCGACTTCCAAGACATCGTCGTCTCTTTGAAGGCGTCGGACGTGCGGCGCACGGTCGCGGCCTACCGGCTGCTCTCCGAACAGGTTGACTATCCGCTCCACCTCGGCGTGACCGAAGCGGGCACGCCCTTCGGTGGCACCATCAAGTCGTCAATCGGCCTCGGCATACTCCTGCACGAAGGCATCGGCGACACCATTCGCGTCTCTCTGGCCGCCGAGCCGTGGGAAGAGGTTCGCGTCGCATGGGATATTTTAAAGTCTCTTGAACTGCGCAAGCGCGGAGTGACTGTCGTCGCATGCCCGACGTGCGGGCGGCTCGATGTCGAGAACTTCGTCGAGATCGTGACCGAGATTGAGCGACGCCTCGCGCATATCGAAGAGCCGCTGCACCTCTCGATCATGGGCTGCGAGGTGAACGGGCCGGGCGAAGCGCACGACTCGCAACTCGGCGTCACCTTCGGCAAAGGCGTCGGGATGATTTTTAAAGACGGAAGGCCGCTTAGGAAGGTCTCGGGTGCGGACATCGTCGAGGCATTCGTCAAGGAGGCCGAGCAGCTCGTCAGAGAGGGAGCGCCCGCACAATCGGAAGCTTTGCCAGAACTGGTTCAGATTAAGTAAGACGGGCTCTCATCTTTTACAGTCCTTTAAGAATTCAGAAGGCGGGCGCGACGGCCCGCCTTCATCTTTTTCAACTGAAAAGAAATTTTCGTTTTCGTTCAATCAGCGGACATCGAGAGGAAGAGGGCGTCGGTGGCGATGCGGCGATTGACGTTGACGGGGAGTTGGCCGCGCAGCTCTTCGACGCGTGTGAGCCAGCGCGCGGCGCGCGAGGAGGGAACGCCCACGGCGAGACGCGCGAGACGTTCGCGCAGGTCGCGGTTGACCAGTTGCTCTTCGACCGCGCCGAGCGAGAGCAGCCACAGGTCGCGGATGAGAACTTCCAGCGCGTCGAGCCGCGGCTCGTACTCGTCCTTGTTCTTCGCATCGCCCATCTCTTCGGCGGCGCGCAGCAGATGCACGCGGTCGCCGCCACGCGATGCCACAAGCGCCTCGACCACGCCGAGCATCGCATCGCGTCGCGTGCGGTACACGTCGAGATTTATCCCGAGCGCGACGCCGGGTCTGCCCCCCGCAAGTTGCGCGGCGAGCCGTGCCTCCTCGCCCGCGCGCTTGCCGTTCTTGACGAGGTAGCTTTCAAGTTCTCCGGCCGCGAGCGGCGCGAAGCGCACGGTCTGACAGCGCGAGCGTATCGTCGGGAGCAGGCTCGCCGGGCGTGACGTGATGAGAATCAGATGAGAGGTCGGAGGTGCCTCTTCGAGCGTCTTGAGCAGGGCGTTTGAGGACGATTCGTTGAGACCCTCCGCGTTCTCGATGAGCAAGACGCGCGCGCTGCCCTCCATGGGACGGAAGTTGCTCTCGCGTTCGAGGTCGCGGACGGCATCAACAAGTATATTCCGGTTGTAAGGGCGCACGAGCCCGACATCTCTATGCTCGCTCCAGATGACCTTCTTGTGTTCGTCTCTATCGTCCGCCGCAGGTAGTTGAATGTGCCCGGTGCGGACGCACGCCGCGCACACGCCGCACGCTTCGACGCCGCGCCGCTCGCGGCAGTTCAGCGCACGCGCAAGCTCAAGCGCGAAGAGTTTCTTGCCCAAACTCTCCTCACCCGCAAACAGAAGCGCGCCGGGGACGCGCCCCTGCTCAAGCATCCCGCGCAAAGTCTGCTTCGCGCGCTCATTCCCGATGAGAGAGTCGAACATAAGTTGAATTTGAAATTCCGGAGTCTGAAGTCAAGAAGAATGAAGTCGAGACAATATGTCTCTCATCTGTAATGATGTAGGACTCCAGAGTTCAGACTCCAGACTCTAAAAAAGGCATGACGAGACGCATCACCTGCGCCTGTGTCTCCTGAACGGAGCCCGCGGCGTCAATGACGTGGACGCGTTCGGGTTCGGCGGCGGCGATGCGGAGGTATGCGTCGCGGACGCGCGTGTGAAAGGCGGCGTCCTCGGCGTCGAGCCTGTCCTTCTTGTAGCCTTTGGTCGAACGTCGCGTGGCGCGGCGCTGGCTCTCTTCGACGGGCAAGTCGAAGATGAGCGTGAGGCCGGGCATCAGTCCGCCCGTTGCGAGCGCGACCAGTTCTGAGATTAGCTCATCGGGGAAGCCACGGCCCGCGCCCTGATAGGCAACGGTCGCGTCGGCGTAGCGGTCGGAGAGAACGACATGGTTTGAGTCGAGCGCAGGACGGACGAGCGTGCGCACGTGCTGCGCGCGGTCGGCGGCGTAGAGCAGAAGCTCGGCGAGCGGGTCAACCTGCTCCTCGGCGTCGAGCACGAGTTGGCGGACGCGCGCGCCGAGCGGAGTGCCGCCGGGCTCACGCGTGGCAACGACCTCGCGGCCGCGCAGGCGCAATTCGCTCGCGAGCATGCGAAGCTGCGTGGACTTGCCACACCCGTCTATGCCCTCGAAGGTGATGAAAGCAGAGGCCAAGAGTTTGTAAATTCTCCGTGTGCCGGTCGCGCCGGGGCAGCGTTCAGCCGTCCGCGCGCCCGGCGGCAGGGTCGCCGCCCGAGTCGGAGCCGTGGTCGGGCGCATGGGGTGGGCGGTGCTCGCCCGTGGGACGGCGCGCGTGCTGTATGGTCGAGATTGCGTGTTTGAAGATGAGCTGCTCCTGCGAAGCCGATTCGAGCAGCACGGAAAACTTGTCGAAGCTGCGGATGCGCCCCGAGAGCTTTGCGCCGTTCATCAGATAGATGGTGACGGTGTCCTTTTCGCGACGCACCGTGTTCAGGAACGCGTCCTGTATGTTTTGGGGAGTTGATTTAGTTTCCACAGACGCCCCCGCTTGATAATTGAGTGAACTCTGGGTTCAAACAGAGTACACCCTGCGAGTTGAAAGTACAAAGTTCGATGTTCGCGATGCTCAGAGCGAGAGTCGGCGTGCGACCTCTTCATGCACGCGCGGGTCTTCGCCGAAGCCCTCGACCCACTCGACGCCTTGCTCGCGGCGGAACCAGGTGAGTTGACGCTTGGCATAGTGGCGCACGTCGAGCTTCGTCTGTTCCAACGCGCTCTCAAGCGTGCGCTCGCCGCGCAGGTGCTCGACGACGCGCCGATAGCCGTGCGCGCCGAGCGCGCTCGACTCGGGCCGCACGCCGCGCGCGAGAAGCGTGCGCACCTCCTCGACCAGACCCGCGCGGAAGTGTGCCTCGGCGCGTAAGTTTATGCGCCGGTTGAGTTCGTCGCGCGTTGGATTCAAGACGAAGACGCGCAGGCGCGCGGCCTGCGGCGGCGGCGCGGGGCGTTGCTTGAGTCGCGCGGAGAGCGGGACGCCCGTTTGCAATCGCAGCTCGACGGCGCGCTGCACGCGCGACCAGTCGCGTGGAGCAAGCCGGGTCGCTGTCTCGGGGTCGAGTCGTTTTAGAAGTCCGTGCAAGTACTCAACGCCGCGCCGCTCGCGCAAGCGGACGAGCCGACGGCGCAAGCGTTCGTCCGTGGGCGGGGCCTCGAAGAAGGGCTCGCGCAGCGCGCGCAGGTAGAAGCCCGTGCCGCCGACGAGCAGCGCCGTGTGGTCGCGCGCCTCGATCTCTTCAATCTTGGCGAGCGCGTCGCGCGCCCAGTCGGCGGCGGTGTAGTTGCGTTCGGGCGGGACGAAGTCAATGAGGTGATGCGGGACGCCGCGCCGCTCCGCGAAGGGAACTTTGGCCGTGGCAATCTCTATGTCGCGATAGACCTGAACCGAGTCGCAGTTGATAATCTCGCCGCCCGCGCGCAGCGCCAGCGCAATGCCGAGTTCGCTTTTACCCGATGCGGTCGGGCCGACGACGGCGATGACGGGCCGCTCTATCTGAACCTTTGCGCTCACGCGGGAGTGAAGAGGAGGCGGAGGGCTAAAACCAGCATGATGACGACGAGCAGCGCCAGCGCGCCGACGAGTTGTGCTCTTGAGAATCGCATCGTCGAGTCAGTTGTAATCGCGACCGCTACTGTCTCAGTAGAGCTTTGTCACGCTGATGCCGGTGTAGAAGGACTTCAAAATTTTTTCGTAAGAGAGCCCCGCGCGCGCCAGACCATAAGCGCCGACCTGACACATCCCGACGCCATGCCCCCAACCCCGACCCGTGAAGGTGAACCGGGTGACACGACCGCTCTCGTCAAACGCTCGGTCAATGACGAAGAGTTGTTCGCGCAGGCCCAGAGCCGAGCGGATACGCCCGCCGCGCACGTGCGCCGTCCCATTGGTTCCGATGATTTCGAGGTCGAGCACGCGCCCCGAGACGCCGCGACGACGCACGCGCAGATCGAGCAGCGTCCCTACTTCCGTTATCGAGCGCGAGAGGCGCGAGAGGACGCCCGAAGGCGTCAGCGTCTCAGTCCAGTTGGCAAAGGGCGAGACGTGGTCGGAGGCCGCGCCGCTCGCCGCGGGGCGCGCTTCGACGTAATCAATATCTCCGCGCGCGCCCGTGTGATAAGTCAAAGCCTCGCCGCCGACGATCTCTATCTCGCGCACCGCGAACAGCCCTTCGCCGAAGGCGCGGAAGAGCAGTGCGTCCGGCGACACGCTCAGACTCAAGTCTTTGCCCGATGCGGGGCGCAGCACAAGCGCGTTGTTCGTGCCGACACGCGCGGTCGCTTTCTGCAAGCGCAGCAGGCCGCGTGCTTCGAGCGCATGCGTTATCGAGCGGAGCACGCGCGCGTGCGAAAGTGGCTGCCGTGGTCGCAGCGTTCCATCAGGGAAGAGCGCGAGGTGGCCTTCGCGCAACATCGCCGCCACGTCGGCGCGATTCCGCGCAGGGATGTCGTCCGCATCGTGGAAGGCGAGAAGGTATTCAACGTCGGCGCTGTTGAGAAGTGCCGCGCCGCGACTCTCGCCGTCGAGCGCGGCGGCAAGGGCAGTCGCGAAGCCACCGGGGCGCGGAGTCTCGGGCGTAACATTTGGCGCGGGCTGGTGCGCAAGCGCGGCGACGCGACCCAACAGGTCGCGCAACTCTTCCGTTGTCACGCTTGATGCAAGCCACTCGTCGCCGAGGCGCGCGGGCGTGTTGAAGCCATGAACCGAGAGCAGCGCGGCATCGCGCGCGCTTGTCGGGTGTTCGGCCGACTTGATTGCAGGTAGCTCGCGCGTCGTGCGCAGTGTCAGCGGCGCAAAGTGGCTGCCTGCTTCGAGTGCGCACTCGCGTCCGCGCAGGTATGGAACCGCGTCGCCGCCGAAGATGTTTTCGGCATCCTCGGTGCGGCCGCCGCAGGTCGAGGTGTAGAGCGCGTTGATGGGCACGCCGTTGTATGTCGCGATGCGGCCACGCGTTTCGAGCACGGCGCGATCCGTGAGCGGGTGCTCGGTCGAGCGACCGCCGTAGACCTGCGAGCGCGTGTCGGGCGTCAGGTCGAACCCTTCGGCACCGAAGCGACCGATGTTGCTGACGGCATATGTGCGCGCGGCGACGGCCTGCGCCTTTAGTGCTTCAAGCTCGGGCCAGCCGCCCGGCGACAACTCGTTGGGCACGACGCCGCGCACATAATCTTCGAGCGAGACGACGTTGACGACCGTCAACGTCCCCTTCGTGTTGGCGAAGACTTCGAGACGGCCGCGATAGGGCTTCTCGTTAAAGCGGACGGGGTGCTGCTCAGCATCTTCGGGAGCGAAGACGACGGGCGCGCGCAGGTCAAGGAGCGGCCTCGTTATCCCCGGCGCGTAGAGTGTCTCGCCGCGCGTGGCCGCGCTCGCGCGCGAAGTCAATTGCACCCCTCCCCTCGTAGTTGAAGTTGAAGTCGTCAAGTCTCTGCCTTCATCAGCGTCGTTTACGGGCGGGAGCGTGGCGGGGTAAGCGCGCGGCTCGATGCGAACGCGCGCGACCTCCAATGACAATGGTCGTTCACCCGACTCGGTGGCGTTGAGCAGCGGCTCCGTGGTCGAGATGGTGACGCTGCGCGCGGACGTGGCAAGCCCGATGCGGACGATAGGCTCCTTCGTAATGCGAACGGCCTCGGGCTCGACCTCGGGGGTGGGCAAGGGGGCAGCGGTCTCAGTCGGCCATGAAGAGGTGGTCGCGCGCCGTGGTCTTGTCGCGGGTTGCTGCTCCTGCGCGTCCTGTGCGATGACGGCGAGAGAGGGCGCGACGAGGGCGCAGCAAAGTAGAGTCGCGACAAGTAATCTGTTGAAGGAGGAACGCATCGGGCTCTTTCGGCTCACGGACGGCGTCGAGGTCAAGGGAGGGGAGCGCGCCTTCGGTGATTCTACAATAGACGCTTCGTAAAAGTCGCTTGGAATGTGATGAGCCTCGCAAGAGGTAGTGAAGATGATAGAGCGGCTAAGACTCTTTCTCTTGCTCGCGACGCTCCAACGCTTCGACGGCGAGAGTGTGAAAGCGTCTACGGACGCTGTTGATGTTGACGAAGGGAAGCGTGCGCGCGTGCGTGCGGTTCGTGAGCAGTATAAGGACGCGCTCGCTCGTCGGGTCAATCCAGCAACTCGTGCCTGTGAAGCCGAGGTGTCCGAACGCCTCGGGCGGGAGTCGCGGGCCCGCGGTTGATTCGGGCGTCGCCGCAAGCTGCCACGCGAACGAGCGTGCCTCGTTCAGCCCCTTCGTCATGTTCGTGCGGAAGAGCAGGCAGGTCTCGGGCTTGAGAAGCGTCGTCGAGCGTGGCAAAAACTGTTGGGCCAGCCCGAACGTCTCGCTCGCCGTCGAGAAGAGCCCCGCGTGCCCGGCCGCGCCGCCGAGGAAGTATGCGTTGCCGTCATGCACCTCGCCCCAGATAGTCCCTTCGCGCCACACGTTCGCAGCCACGGCCCCCGGCTGCGTCTCACACATCCCGCGCTCGTATAAGTTACCTCCCGACTCGCACGCGGCCACTTCATTACGCAGAGATTTTTCCGGGTTGAAGAAGGTGCGCTTGAGTTTGAGCGGGTCGAAGATTTCGCGGCGCGCGAGTTCGGCCAGCCTTGCACCACCGACGCGCTCGGCGAGCAGCCCGAGCGTAATGAAGCCGAGGTCGCTGTAGACGACGCGCGCGCCGACGGGCTGTTCGAGCGGCTGCGCAGCGACAACGTCAAGCACGCGCTCGCGTTCGCCTCTGCTTGCGAGATAGAGCGGGAGCCAAGCTGGCAAACCTGACGTGTGCGTGAGCAGGTGCCTGATTGTGACGGCTCGCTTGTCGCCCTCGCCGAACTGTTGGAGGTAGTCCGAGACCGGCGCGTCCAACCCGACCAGCCCGCGCTCGACGAGCAGAGCAGTGAGCATCCCCGTGACAAGCGGCTTTGTCAGCGAGGCGAGGTCGTAGATGGTATCGAAGCGGGCGGGATGCTTTTCGGGGTCGCGCACGGCGTCGCCCAGCGCGTCGGAGAAGCGTGCGCAGCCGCGCTCCGCGACAAGGTAGATGGCTGAAGGGAAGTCGCCCGCGGCGATGCGCTCCGCGAGCATTGCTGAAATCTCTTTTGAAGAGTTGCCGCTTCTCTCTGTCATTGAATGGTTGGATGAAGCCACGATGCGAGATGAAGGAAGTCCTTCGCGACCTTGCCCGTTCACATAGTCAGAACTGCATCCTCATCCCGGCGATCATCGGGTGCTCGTGTATGCGCGCGAGCAGGCGTTCGGCGAGCGCGAGCGCCTGACGCCCCTCCTGTCCGGTGACAGGCGCGGGCCGCCCCGTGCGCGCGGCTTCGAGGAATGACTCTATCTCGGCGCGCAGCGGCTCGACATTCACCACGTCGAGATTGCGCACCTGCACGCCGGGCCACGAACCCGTCGAGCTTGGCGGGGCGAGGCTGCTGATTGAAGCATGGCGCGTGGCATAGTCAACCGCGACGTAGTCATGCGGCTGAAAGAAACGCATCTTGCGAATCTTCTCGGTGCCGACGCGCGAGGCGGTGATGTTGGCGACCGCGCCCGTGGCGAACTCGATGCGTGCGTTGGCGGCGTCAAC
>JAVXWN010000146.1:0-61738 GCA_032230645.1 Acidobacteriota bacterium
AAGCCACGCTCTCATCCATCTTCACCTTTGCCTTTTTACTTTTGCCTTCCGCTCGAGCGGCTTGCCTTACTCTTAGAATTGCTTGCAGGCCCCGACGACTTCGCTCTGACTCTTGGCCGGAGCGTCCTCCGACGCCTCACGACTACTCGCACGCCTCAGCCGCGTGAGCAGCATCGCTATATCTTTCGGCGAAGTCTTCACCAGCGCCACGCCAAGCAGTATGACGAGTGCAGCGGCGGCCTCGCGCCAGCCCAAACGCTCCGAGAGCACAAGCCAGCCGAGCACGAGCGCCACCAACGGGTTGACATACGAATAGGTCGAGACGAGCGAGAGCGGCAGTTTCTGTATCGCATACATGTACGCGCTGTAAGCCACAATCGAGCCGAACACGACGAGGTACGCAAGCGCACCCGCGCTCCTCGCGCTAAAATGCATGCCGCCCCACTCGCCCGCTAGAGTGCCGATGAGCGTAAGCACTATCCCCGCCCACAACATCTGCACCGCGGAAGCCATCAAGGGCGAAACTCCGGTCGGCCGACGCTTCGCGTAGACTGAGCCCGCCTGCCAGAAGAAGCATCCGACCTGAATCACTATCACGCCCAGAAGATACTTGCCGTTCATCTCGGCCCCGAACAGTTGCGGCCCCACGAGCAGCGCCAACCCACCAAAGCCCACTGCCATCCCGAGCAGTCCACGCACGCCGACGCGCTCGCCATCCTTTTGCAGACGCTCAAGCGCGGCCGCCCAGAACGGTGAGCTCGCCACCAGCAACGCCGCCATCCCGCTCGGCACCCACTGCTCGGCCCACACGACCGCCCCGTTGCCAACCCCGAGCAGCATCAACCCCGTTATGCCGAGATGAATCCACTCGCGCCCGATGGGCATACGCACGTTCCGCTGCCGGCCCATGACAAAGAAGAGCAGGCTCCCCGCCACTATGAAACGAAGCCCCGCGAAGAGCATCGGTTGAAAACTCTCCAGCCCGACGCGTATCGCCAGATACGTCGTCCCCCAAAAGAAACAGACCGCCGCCCAAGCGCCGTATGCCCCCAATCTCTCCCTGTTGTTCGTCATCACTCTCCGGCCCTTTCCCTCGACACGGGCAACCCCGTCGTCTCCTTCACGGTCTTCAGCACGATGGTCGTGCGCGTCCCCTTGATCGCCTTGAATCGTCCGAACTCGTCGCGCAGAATCCTGTATAGGTCGTCTGTGTCGCGCGCCCTCACCTTGACCAGAAAACAGTCCTCGCCCGCAAGGTGGTGTAGCTCCAGAACCGAAGGCAACAACGACAGAGCCTCCGCGGTGCTCTCCGCACGCCCGAGCATGTCGTCGCGGTCGTCCACGCGCATGAAGATGAATGCCACCAGCCCCAGCCCCAGCGCGTTCGGTTCCAGAATCGCCGTGTAGCCTTTAATCAGACCACGCTCTTCGAGCTTCCGCACGCGCTCCAGAGTCGCCGATGGGGTTAGCTCGACCGCGCGCCCTAGCTCAACGTTTGTTGTCCGTCCGTCCTTCTGTAGAATCTCAAGAATCCGCGCGTCTTTCTCGTCGAGCATTGCAAACACTCCTCCCGCCGCCTCTTTGAATCCCCGAGTCGCCAAAATTCTATAAATTCGGTGAACTGACTTAACTGCCGTGCATCATACGGTAGACGGGTGATTTCGTCAACAAATATCCTTTACTTTGCCCATATGAGGAATGACGACCTTAATCGAATTTCAGGCAACTTTGAGGATTTGGCGTTCATCCATAGACTTGACAAGAAGGGACTCAATCTTTATTATTCTCTTGTGCTCACGCATTGAGGATCACTCACGCGCCGCGCGCGTTTGGCTGCGCGGAGTTTATAAATTCTCTCTGGAGGTTAAGAATCATGAGCATTACCCGTTATGACCCTTTCCGTGACCTGAAGACCTTGCAGGACGAGGTCAATCGCCTCTTCTCCACCAACTTCTCGCGCTCCTTCGGCGAAGAGGGCATGGCCCGCGGAGCCTGGACGCCGAACGTGGACATCTTCGAGAACAAGGATGAGATCGTGCTCGAAGCCGAGCTGCCCGGCATGAACCGAGAGGACTTCGAGCTGACCATCGAGAACAACGTCCTGACGCTGCGCGGCGAGCGCCGCTTCGAGAAGAAGGACGAAGCGGACAACTTTCACCGCGTCGAGCGCGCCTACGGTGCCTTCTCGCGCTCGTTCACTCTGCCGCAGACGGTCTCGCCCGAGAACGCGACAGCCGAGTACAAGAACGGTGTGCTCCGCGTCGTGCTCCACAAGCGCGAAGAGGTGAAGGCCCGCCGCATCGAGATCAAGGGCGAGTCGGCCGCACCCGGCACACCGAAGACCATCGAGGCGAAGCCCGAACAGCAGACGCCCGCCGCGAAGGGCGAGGCGAAGACCGCGTCCGCACGTTAGGATCAAGAGCCTTCAGCGGCCAGCGCGCCGGTCAGGAGCGTCACGCAAGCCCCGGCTCGCGGACGCCCACCGTCGGCTGGCCGCTACGGTTTCAAAGGGCGATAATTTTTCTGTAAGCAAGCAAAAAAGTTTTCGAGGCAATCATGCGTCTAGAACGTTTCACACTGCGCGGTCAGGAGGCTGTCCAGTCGGCTATCGAGGCCGCGGAGCGCAATCAGCATCAACAGGTCGAGCCCGAGCACCTTCTGCTCGCCATGCTCGAACAGCCCGAGGGCGTCGTCCGTCCCTTGCTCGGCAAGCTCGGCACGAACGTGCAGGTCGTCTTAAACGACTTGCAGGCGGCCATCGGTCGTCTGCCCAAAGTGCAGGGCGGTCAGCAGTACTTCAGTTCGCGCACCACGCAGGTCTTTCAGGCCGCGCAGAAAGAGGCCGAGCAGATGCAGGACGAGTACGTCTCGACTGAGCATCTACTTCTCGCCATCGCGGCCGAGAAGGACGGCGCGGCGGGACGGCTCCTGCGTCAGCACGGCGTCAACCGCGACGACCTCTTCAAGGTCATCGAGCAGACTCGCGGCGGCGCACGCGTCACCGACCAGAACGCCGAGGCCAACTATCAGGCGCTCTCGAAGTACGCCAAAGACCTGACCGAGCTTGCGCGCCAAGGCAAGCTCGACCCCGTCATCGGCCGCGACGATGAGATACGACGCACGATTCAAGTCCTCTCGCGTCGCACGAAGAACAACCCCGTGCTCATCGGCGAGCCCGGCGTCGGCAAGACCGCCATCGTCGAAGGGCTCGCGCAACGCATCGTCTCGGGCGACGTGCCGGAGACCTTGCGCAACAAGCGGCTCGTCGCGCTCGACCTCGGCTCGATGCTCGCGGGCGCGAAGTATCGCGGCGAGTTTGAAGACCGCTTGAAGGCGGTGCTGAAGGAGATCGAGAACGCGCAGGGTCAGATCGTGCTCTTCATTGACGAGTTGCACACGCTCGTCGGCGCGGGCGCGGCCGAGGGCGCGATTGATGCCTCGAACATGCTCAAGCCCGCGCTCGCACGCGGCGAGTTGCGCTGCGTCGGCGCGACCACGCTCAACGAGTACAAGAAGTACATCGAGAAGGACGCCGCGCTTGAACGCCGCTTCCAGCAGATCTACGTTGGCGAGCCGACGGTCGAGGACACGATTGCCATCCTGCGCGGCCTCAAAGAGCGTTACGAGGTGCATCACGGTGTCCGCATCAAGGACTCGGCCATCGTCGCGGCGGCAACGCTGTCGAACCGCTACATCACCGACCGCTTTCTGCCCGACAAGGCGATTGACCTCATTGACGAAGCCGCCTCGCGGCTTCGCATCGAGATTGATAGCTTGCCGCAGGAGATAGATGTGTTGGAGCGCGAAATCCTGCAACTTGAGATTGAGCGACAGGCTTTGCAGCGCGAAGAGGACGAACGCTCGAAGGCGCGTCTGAAGGACATCGAGCAGCGCATCGCCGACCTCAAAGAGACCTCTTCCGGCATGAAGGCCAAATGGCAATCCGAGAAGGAAGAGATCGAGCGGATGCGCGAGGCCAAGAACGAGCTTGAGCAGCTGCGCTTGCAGTTGGAACAGGCGCGCAACGCGGGCGATTTGACGCGCGCCGCCGAGCTTCAGTACGGGAGGATTCCCGAGCTTGAACGCAAGTTCAACGAGGAGCGCGAGAAGCTGGCCGAGTTGCAGCGCGACGGCGTCTTCCTCAAAGAAGAGGTTGATGAAGAGGACGTGGCGCAGGTCGTCGCGAAGTGGACGGGCGTGCCCGTCTCGAAGATGCTCGAAGGCGAGATGCAGAAGCTCATCACGATGGAGGAGGGCCTGCGCCTGCGCGTCGTCGGGCAGGACGAGGCTTTGACTGCGGTCGCCGATGCCGTGCGTCGCGCGCGCGCGGGGCTCCAAGACCCGAACCGGCCCGTCGGCTCGTTCATCTTCCTCGGGCCCACCGGGGTCGGCAAGACCGAGACGGCGCGCGCGCTCGCCGAGTTTCTCTTCGATGACGAGCGTTCGATGATTCGCCTCGACATGTCGGAGTACATGGAGAAGCACGCCGTCGCTCGCATGATCGGCGCACCTCCCGGCTACGTCGGCTACGAGGAGGGCGGGCAGTTGACCGAGGCCGTGAGGCGTCGTCCCTACAGCGTCATTCTCTTCGACGAGATTGAGAAGGCGCACCCGGATGTTTTCAACATCCTGTTGCAGATTCTCGACGACGGGCGTTTGACCGACTCGAAGGGACGCACGGTTGACTTCAAGAACACGGTGTTGATTATGACCTCGAATCTGGGAAGCCGCGAGATTCAGGCCGTGGCCGACGACGAGAGTCAGGTGCGCGAGGCCGTGCTCGAAGTTCTGCGCGAGCACTTCAAGCCCGAGTTCCTTAATCGCGTGGACGACATCGTTATCTTCCACCAACTCTCGCGCGAGCAGATTGGCGACATCGTTGAGATTCAACTTGAACGCTTGCGCCGCATGCTCGCCGACCGCGATATGCGACTCGTCCTCGACGACAAGGCGAAGCAACTTCTGTCGCGCGAAGGCTACGACCCGCTCTACGGCGCGCGCCCCTTGAAGCGTGCCATCCAGACGCTCATTCAGAACCCGCTCGCGTCGAAGCTCCTGCGCGGCGAGATTCTACCCGGCCAGACCGTGCACGTCTCGGCCGAAGGCGACCAGATGCAGTTCACTGCCGACGGCGACGCCGTCGAAGCGGCAACCGCCGCGAAATGACGAATGATGAATGATGAATCTGAAGAGGTCAGTCATCTCCTGATTCATCACTCATCATTCATCATTCATCATTTCTTTTGGAGGAGACGATGACGAGACATCACAGGTTCGACCCCGTGCGCGACCTCTTCACTTTGCAGGATCGTATGAACCGCCTGTTCGAGGAGGCGGCCGACCGCCGCGCGCATGCGGGCGAGGACGAAAGCGAGATAGAGCGCGCCGACTGGATTCCGGCGGCCGACGTTTACGAGGACGGGCGCGAGTACCTTCTCGCTCTCGACCTACCGGGCATTAAACATGACGGGCTCGACGTGAGCCTCGACGACGGACGCCTCCGTATCAGCGGCGAGCGCGCCGCCGCCGAAGGGCTCCACGTGCGCCGCGCCGAGCGGCCGCAGGGACGCTTCGTGCGCAGCTTCAGCCTGCCCGAAGCCGTAGACCGCGGCTCAATCACGGCCGACTACAAAGACGGCGTGCTCCTGCTCCACCTGCCCAAGCGCGGCGAGCAGCAGCAGCCGGGGCGTCGCCTCAAGATAGACATCAAGTGAAGGACGTGGATGGTAAATCGTAAATCGTGAATGGCAGTTGTGCCGCCCCCGCCTTTTCTATTTACGATTTACCATTTACGATTTACGTAAATGAGATTTTTCCGCAAGGGGAGTAAGAAGCCTGCTATGGAAGATAAGGAGTCGGCTAACAAGGATTGGCCGGAGGAGTTGGAAACTGAAGAGTCGACGCAGAAGGTTCGCGTCAACGACCGCAGGCGCATCCGGCTCGATGAAGAGTCCGAGCCGGGCAGCGCGGAGGAGAGCGCAAGCGAGCCGTCGAGCCTGAAGCCTTTCTTCGTCGAAGAGCTTGAGGCACGCACGCGCGCGGCCGAGCAGAAGGCATCGGACGTGCAGTCGCGCTTCGAGCAGGTGCGCGCCGACCTCAAGCGCGAGACGGACGAGCTGCGCCAGCGTCTTGCGCGCACCGCCGACGAGCGCATCGCGCGCGAGAAGGCCGCCTTCATCTCAACGCTCCTGCCCGTCGTAGACAACCTTCGACGTGCCGTCGAAGCCGCCGAATCGGGCGGCTCGAAAGAGTCTCTGATTGACGGACTGCGCGGCACCATCGCAGGCTTCGAGGGCGCGCTCACGCAGGCCGGCGCGGAAGCAATCGAGGCCGAGGGTCAGCCCTTCGACCCCGAACTGCACGAGGCCGTGGACACCACGGAAGTCGAGCCCGAGCATGACGGCATCGTCACCGCACAGTACAGCCGAGGCTACCGCATCGGCAATCAATTGCTCCGTCCCGCACGTGTGCAGGTCGGCCGCGCACGCGGAGCGGCGCAGGGCGCGGCGGAATAAGAGCAGCGAACGATCATCGGCTACAGCTTAACGAAATCATTTTCAAACCAGAGGAGACATCACAAGTGGCAGCGAAGGATTTGAAGTTCAGGGAAGAGGCGCGGAGCGCGATGCTCAAGGGCGTGAACGTGCTGGCGAACGCGGTGCGTGTGACGCTGGGGCCCAAAGGCCGGAACGTCGTGCTCGGCAAAAAGTACGGCTCGCCCGTCATCACCAAGGACGGCGTGACGGTGGCGAAAGAGATCGAGCTTAAAGACAAGTACGAGAACATGGGCGCGCAGATGGTCAAGGAAGTCGCCACCAAGACCAACGACATCGCGGGCGACGGCACGACGACCGCCACGGTGCTCGCGCAGGCCATCTTCCGCGGCGGCGTCAAGAACGTCACGGCGGGCGCGAACCCGATGCTGCTTCAGCGCGGTTTGCAAATCGGCGTCGAGGCCGCGGTCGCGGAACTCGAAAAGATGTCGAAGAAGGTTAAGAGCAAAGAGGAACTGGCGAACGTCGCGGCCGTCTCGGCCAACAACGACCGCGAGATCGGCGAGCTTATCTCCGAGGCGATGGACAAGGTCGGCAACGACGGCGTCGTCACGGTCGAAGAGTCGAAGTCAATGCAGACCGAGCTTGACCTTGTCGAAGGCATGCAGTTCGACCGTGGCTACCTTTCGCCTTACTTCGTCACCAACCCCGACCGCATGGAGGCCGTGCTCGACGAGCCGCTTATACTTCTTCACGAGAAGAAGATCGCGGCGATGCGCGACCTGCTTCCGCTTCTCGAACAGGTGGCGAATCAGGGGCAACAACTTCTCATCATCGCGGAGGACGTTGAAGGCGACGCTCTCGCCACGCTCGTCGTCAACCGCCTGCGCGGAACCATTAAGGTCTGCGCGGTGAAAGCGCCCGCGTTCGGCGACCGACGCAAGGCCATCCTCGAAGACGTGGCGACCTTGACGGGCGGGCGTGTCATCACCGAAGACCTCGGCATCAAGCTTGAGTCGATCACCATCGAAGACCTCGGCCGCGCCAAGCGCGTCATCGTTGACAAGGAGAACACCACCATCGTCGAAGGCGCGGGCGAGCGCAAGACCATCGAGGGGCGCGTCGCGACCATACGTCATCAAATCGGCGAGACGACCTCGGACTACGACCGCGAGAAGTTGCAGGAGCGGCTCGCGAAGCTCGCGGGCGGCGTCGCCGTCATCCGCGTCGGCGCGGCCACCGAGACCGAGATGAAGGAGAAGAAGATGCGCGTCGAGGATGCAGTCAACGCCACGCGCGCGGCGGCGCAGGAGGGCACCGTCCCCGGCGGCGGTGTCGCGCTGGTGCGCGCGGCCAAAGCCCTCGACAAGCTCGAAGAGGAGGGCGATGTGCTGACGGGCGTGCGATTGCTTCGGCGCGCGATGGAAGAGCCCTTGCGCCGCATCGCGGAGAACGCTGGCGTGGACGGCGCTGTCGTCATCGGTAAGATAGAGGAGTCGAAGGGCGCTATCGGCTACAACGCCGCGACGGGCGTGTTTGAAGACCTCGTCAAGTCGGGCATCATTGACCCGACGAAGGTCGTGCGCACGGCGCTGCAAAACGCCGCCTCGATTGCGGGGCTCATGCTCACGACCGACGCTGCCGTCACCGATGCGCCCGAGCCGAAGCGGGCCGCAGGGCCGTCGATGCCCGGAGGCGGTGAAGACTACGACTTCTAAAACCGTTAACGTAAATCGTAAATAGCGAATCGTGAATCGTCCGATGAAGCGCGCAACTCTTCATCCGACGATTCACGATTCGCTATTTACGGCTTTTAAATGGCTAGACAATTGCAACGCGGCGTTGTGCTATAGTTCAGGTGTCCGGAAGCGCGACAAGGCACAACCGGGCATTTGAGCCCAGCATCTAACAGAAGCCGAACGACGGGATGTTTGGCGGAACCGTTCCGACTTGAAGAAGAAGGATTCGCTGCCCGTCGTTCAGATTTTTATTTGGCTGATGTTGTCGAGCCCCCGTGGTAGTCAACGTTGACTGCGCTCGCGGCTCATCAGAAGGAAAAGCAATGATTGATCTGGGAACTTACAAAGACCGTTTCGCCGAGAGCGGGCAACGCGTGCTTGAGCACGCCGTGCAGGAGTCGCGCCGCCGTGACCAAAACTACATCGCGGTAGAACACATTCTCAACGGCCTCGCGGCCGAAGAGGCCGAGCTTTTCAACTCGACTATTCGCGACCTTTCGCTCGACCCGCGCTCGGTCAAGGTGCTGATTGAAAAGCGTCTTGAGAATGCACGCTATCAGAACGTCAACAAAGGAATCCGTATCGCACCCGAGACCATCGAACTCTTCAAGCGTTCGATGGAGCGTGCGCGCGCGCAGGGTCGCAAGACCATCGAAGCGACAGACCTCTTCATGGCCTTCTCGCAGGACGAGACGAGCGCGCTGATGAGCGTCTTACGCAACCTCGGCGCGAACCCCGAGACCGTCATCGAGCAGGTGCGCGCACGCGTCCGCACGCGCGAGCAGCAAGAGGAAGAGTACAAGAAGAAGTTCGAGCTTCCGCCCTATCTCAAACACTTCGGCGTCTCTTTGAATCGCTTGGCGCGCGCCGACAAGCTGCCGCCGACCATCGGCCGCGAGCGCGAGATTCAGCAGATGATCGAAATCCTCTGCCACCGCGAGCGCGCAAACTCGCCCATGCTCGTCGGCGAGCCGGGAGTGGGTAAGACCGCCGTGGTCGAAGGACTCGCACGACTTATCGAGCTTGAGCCCGAGAAGGTTCCCTCGCGCCTGCGCGGCACGCACGTCGTGCAGTTGCAGATGGGTGGACTCGTCGCGGGCACGATGCTGCGCGGCATGTTCGAGGAACGCATCAAGGGCATCATTGACGAGGTGAAAGAGCGCGACAACCTTATCCTCTTCATTGACGAAGCGCACACCATCATCGGCGCGGGCGCGGCGCTCGGCACGTCCAGCGATGCCGCCAACATGTTCAAGACCGCGCTTGCGCGCGGCGAGATGCGTATCGTCGGCGCGACGACCATCACCGAGTACAAGGAGTACATCGGCGAGGACGAGGCGCTGGCGCGCCGCTTCCGTCTCGTCAAGGTTGACGAGCCCTCGATTGCCGAGACGCGCGAAATTCTCTTCGGCCTGCGCCCGAGATTAGAGCGCAACTACTCGGTGACTATCTCGGACGATGCCATCAACACGGCTTTGGAGATGGCTCCAAAGTACATACGCAACCTGCACCTGCCGGATAAGGCCATCGGCTGGCTCGACACTGCGGCCGTCAAGGTCGAGATCAACGAGCCCGACACGATGGTCGTGCTACCCGAGCACATCATCGATGTCATCTCGCAGGAGTCGCGCATCCCACGCGACATGATCTACCGCGACACCAACGACCGCTTCTTCACGATGGAGGAGGAGCTTGGTCATCGCGTCATCGGGCAGAAGGAGGCCATCAAGGCTGTCGCGCAGCGGCTCCGCTTGAACAAAGGGCCTTTGAAGGAGAACCACTACAAGTCGGACGGCGTGCTTCTCTTCCTCGGCCCAACGGGCGTTGGCAAGACCGAGCTTGCGAAGGCCGTCGCCGAGTTCATGTTCGGCGATGAAGAGAAGATGGTGCGCATTGACATGTCCGAATATCAGGACGGCACCATCGGCATCGAGAAACTGATCGGCATGCCGCGCGGCATCGTCGGCAGCGAGCGCGGCGGCGTGCTCACCGAACAGTTGCGCGAGAACCCGTACACGGTTCTGCTCTTGGATGAGGTCGAGAAGGCTTCGCCGACATTGATGAACCTGTTCCTGCAAGCCTTCGACGAGGGCTGGCTGACGGACGGTCGCGGCAAGAAGGTTTATCTCTCGGACGCGATTATCATCATGACCTCGAACCTCGGCTCGGATAACTTCAAGAAGTACGAGAAGCCGTTCGGGTTCGGCACGAAGACTCTGGGCGACGTGAAGGCGATTAAGGGCGATGTGATGAAGGCCGCCGAGACGCGCTTCTCGGCGGAGTTCCGTAACCGCATCGACGAGATCGTCGTCTTCTCGCCCTTAACGATGGACGAGGTGCGCGAGATCGCGAAGCTCTACACCGCGAAGCTCTGCCGTCAGATGGAGCAGCAGGGCAAGGTCTGCCGCGTCACCGAGGCAGCGCTCGACCTACTCACAGAGAAGGGCTTCAGCGCGACCTACGGCGCGCGCTTTCTCAAGCGCCACATTGACGAGAAGGTGAAGCTGCCTATCACGGCGATGTGGAAGGATGCGTCGAGCTTCGTCGCCGACGTGGAGGGCGGCGAGGTAGTCGTCCACGCCGGAGCCTGAGTCCGAAGCTTACTCACCTGCGAGCCGAGAGGGCTCCGACTAAATTTAGTCGGAGCCCTCTCGTTTTAGACGCGCCTTCGGCGTTTGCCTTCGCTCCTCTCAGCATTTATAAATTCCAACATGAGAAAGAAGCTTCTACTCGTTCTCGCGCACGCCGCATCTCTCGCGGCGCTCATGCTCTTCTGCTCCACGGCCGCGCGAGCGCAGGACGCCGCCAAGCCCAAGACGGACGCACCCAAGACTTCGACGGCGAAGGTTGACGAGAAGGCTCTGGCCGTCGTCACGCGTGGCGTCGAGGCTCTGGGCGGGCGCGCTTACACGGACGTGCGCACGATTGTCTCGCATGGTTACTTGACGCAGTTCCGCGAGGGAACGCAGGGCATCCCCGTCACCTTCCACGACTACATGGTCTACCCCGACCACGAGCGGACTGAGTTTAAGGGTGCGGGCGTCCGCTCCGTACAGGTGAACACGGGCGAGACGGGCTGGCTCTTCGAGGGCAAGGCGAAGAAACTCACCGATGTCACCCCCGAGCAGGCCGAGGACTTCCGCGTGGCGATGCGGACGAGCGTTGACAACCTCCTGCGCGGCTGGTGGCGCGCGGGCGGCGCGGGACTCACTTACGTCGGCCGACGCGAAGCGGGACTCGCGCGCCGCAACGAGGTCGTGCGTCTCTCTTACCCTGACGGCTTCGAGGCCGAGTTCGAGTTCGACGCGCGCGAGGGCTTGCCCGCGAAGGTTGTTTATAAGAGACAGAACGCGGAGGGCGAGACGGTCGAAGAGGAGGATCGCTACGCGCAGTTCCAACAGATCGGCGGCGCGTTCGTTCCCTTCATCATTGACCACTACCGCGCGGGCACACAGTCGAGCCGCGTCAACTACGATGAGGTCGAGTTCAATCGCCCCATCCCCGACTCGCTCTTCGCCAAGCCCGCGGACGTGAAGGCCATCAAGTTCTAACGTCCGGTACGGTTGAAGCTTAAAGCGAAGAGGAGGATGAGAGTCACGCTGACTCTCATCCTCCTCTTCGCTTTAAAGATTCGGTGCGGCCCCTTCAGCCGTTCTTCGTCACTGACTCGTCATGCTGCACGCGCGGGGCCCGCGGGTCGGCGGCGGCGAAGGAGGGCGCGGGCGGCCCGGGCCTTCCGGCCATGCGCGCGAAGAGTCGCTCGTACTCGTCAACGACGTGCTCCCAGTCGTATCGCTCGCGCACGCGCGCCTGTGCGCGTTGCCGGTACTGGTTGACCATCGCGCCGCCGCGCAGCACACGCTGCAACTGCGCCGTCAGGTCTTGCGCGTCGCGGTAGTGGATGGCTGCGTCGCCCGTCACCTCGACGTTCTCGGGCGTGGCGAGCGTAAGGACGCAGTTGCCGTAGCCCATCGCTTCCAGAAGCGCCGGGTGCGTGCCGCCAACCTCGGTTGCATGAACGTAGCAGTACGCGTTCTGCTGCAAGGCGCGGTATGCGTCTCCGAAGACGAAGCCCGTGAAGACGATGCGGCGGTCGCGGCGCGCGAGCGAGCGCAAGTGTGCGATGTATTCGTGCGCGTAGGGTGCATCGCCGACGACGAGCAGGCGGTGCGGCGTGCGAACGCGCCGGAAGGCTTCGATGACCATCTCGGCGTTGTTCTCGGGCTCAAGCCGCGAGACGTAGAGCACGTAGCGGTTCGGCTCAACTCCCCATCGCGCGACGGCCGTGCGGTCAACTCTTCGCTCGACCTCCGCGCCGTAGGCAATCATCGTCGAGCGCGCGCCGTACTTCGCAAGATAGTATTCCTGTATCACGCGCGCATCCGTCACCGTCTCCTTCGGCAGCCACACCGACAGCCGCTCGGCCACGCGATAGTAATTCTTCCCCAACCAGTTCCACTTCCGCCGCTTGTGCTCAAGCCCGTCAACGTTGATGGCGACGGGCACGCCCGCCGCGCGCAGGATGGGCGCGAAGGGCGCGTTGGCGGCATTGCAGATGAGCGCAGCGTCGAAGCGGCGGAGCGCGGCGGCGTGAAGGGCGGAGAGTCCTGCGTGAACGACGGTATCGAAATACTTGTGGCGGAGTGTGGGCAGGACTTTGAGGCGCACCCCCTTGTACTCAATCTGGCGTGGGCTCACGTAGTGCGAGCGACAGTAGACGGTCACTTCATGGCCGCGCGCGACCAGCCTCGTCGAGAGTTGCTCGGCGAAAGTCTCGAACCCACCGTAGCTGGCCGGAATCCCCCTCGTCCCCAGAATGGCGATGCGCATCGTCGTAAGAATGAAGGATGAAGACGGAAGGATGAAGGAAAAAGAAAAGGCCGCCCCGGCGACAGCCTCGCTTTCATCCTTTATCCTTCACTTCATCCTTCTCTCCACTCTCCTGTAAGTCTGCAAGGTCATGCGGGCCGTGTCCCGCCAATCGAAGTCGCGCGCCCTTCTCAATCCGCGCTCGCGAAGGTCTGCGCGCAGGGCGTCGTCGTCAATGAGCCGCGCGAGGGCGTGTGCCAACGCCTCTGTGTCGAAAGGGTCTACCATCAATCCGGCGTCTCCGACCACTTCCGGCAGGCTCGTCAAATTCCCCGTCAGGACAGGCGCGCCGCAGCTCATCGCTTCGAGCGGCGGGAGCCCGAAGCCCTCGAAGTACGACGGATAGGCGAAGCAGAGCGCACCCGTATAGAGTGCGGGCAGGTCGCCTTCCGATACATAGCCGGTGAGGACGACCGAGCCGACGAGCCCTTCATCCTCGACGGCCCTCAGCGTTTCGCCGTAGAGCCAAGCCTTTTTTCCGACGAGAACCAGTTGCGGCAGATTACTCCTCCCGCGCTCGCCGCGCAAGGACGAATACGCGCGCACGAGCCGCGCCAGATTCTTT
This sequence comes from Acidobacteriota bacterium, assembly GCA_032230645.1. Classification (GTDB taxonomy): domain Bacteria; phylum Acidobacteriota; class Blastocatellia; order Pyrinomonadales; family Pyrinomonadaceae; genus QHXN01. The sequence continues at coordinate 13,668 of JAVXWN010000146.1, forward strand.
CGCGGCTGAATCGAACCGACGGCCAGCACGTACTCGCCTTCAATCCCGTAGAGCCTCCGCACGCGCTCCACTTCGCCCTCGTCTTCGACCGGACGGAACCGCGTTGAAGCGGCCAGCGGTATCGTCGTCACGCGCTCGGGGTCGAGCCCGTAAGTCTCTACGAGGTCGCGCCGCGTGAACTCCGAAGGCGCGATACAGTGCGCCGCGCGTCGCGCCGTCGCGCGCACCGTGAGTTTGAGTTGGACGCGGCTTCTGAGCTTGAAGGTCTCGGGCAGGTGCTCGAAAGAGAGGTCGTGGATGGTGGCGACGACGGGGCACGGCGCAAAGGGCGGCGCGGTGTATTGCACGTGCAGCAAGTCAACGGGACGCCGCCTCAACTCCGCCGACAGCGTTAAGGGGATGCGCACCAGCGGCGTATGCGGCAGCGTCCTTTGCACACGCACGTTCGGCCAACGTCCCTCGAAACGCTCGGCGGCCTCCGCCCTCGTCACATAGATTGTGTACTCGTTCTCGCCATCTATCTCCGCGAGCGCCTCGACCAAGTTCGCCGCATAAGTCTCGTTCCCCGCCAGCCCCGTCCCGACCGAGTGCGCGTCAATGGCTATGTGCACAAGCGAAGATGCTTCCTCTTAAACGCAGAGGGTTAAGTTGGATGTAGTAGAGCCGAATCTCTGTTAGATAGATATAATGCAGCTAAGCTGCGTGGCGCAGTATAACACTCTAATCCGGGTGCAGTTATCCATTAACTGTGAATTGGATGCTTCATGCCCGGCGTGGGTGCTGCCGGGCGTCATGCTGTTAAATTGATGCGCGGCGTATGGGGACACTTCGAGAGACACGCCGCGCTTTTGCGTGTCGTGGGTTGAGGCTATTGGTTGATGGTGGCGGGCGTTACTTGCTGGTGCCCGTGCCGGGGCCTGTCTTCTTCTTGCGTGTGAGGCCGGTCTTGCGTTCGCTCTTGCGTGTGTAGCCGAAGGCGTCGTAGAGGTCGCTGTCGGGGCCTTCCGTGGGGTCGCCGATGACGCCGTTGACGACGCGTTGGACGAGCCGCAGGCTCTCGTCGTCGGCGTTGTCGCGCTCGATCTGTTTGGATTGAACCTGACTTTCAAGCGCGCGCAGTTCCTCGCGCGTGTCGAAGGAGGGTTTGACCGCCGCCTTGAATTGCGCGAGTGTCATCCCGCCGAATGACTTGTCCGGGGCGAGCGTCTCCCACCCGTTGATGATGCTGTTCAGCTTTTCCAGTGTCGATTTAGGTTGGCTCATGAGGCTTTTACTCCTGAGTTGGTTTTGCGAGGTGCGGATATTCTATTCAGACGCGCAAAATTGGCAACAGAAATCTTCGCGCATGACTTGTGCGGTGGATGATTGACGCGAAATTAAAGGGAAAATGAGTTCAGCGGGGCGAAGTCGGGCTTCAATTGCGCGAAATTAGACTTTAATTCCGCGAGTCAAAGCTTTATTTCTTTAGAAATAAGCTTTAATTCTCCGCAAATAAGCTTTAATTCTCTGGAAATAAAACTTACTTCCGGAGAATTAAAGCTTATTTGCGCGCAATGAAGCTTTATTTTTGCGTAAGTAAGCTTCAATTACGCGGAATTAAGCTCCAATTTTACGCAACAGGGCTCCAATTCTACGCAACAAGAATTTAATTCCACGCGATTAAACTTCAATTGTGCTTCCCATGTCCTCGCCCGCCGATGTTTCTTCTTGAAGGACGCCGCGAAAGGTGCGGCGGTGGATGGAGCAGCAGCCGTGGGCTTTGAGCGCGGCCCAGTGTTCGCGCGTGCCGTAGCCGACGTGGCGCGCGAAGCCGTAGGGGGGAAACTCAGCGTCGTATTCACGCATGAGCGCGTCGCGGTAGGTCTTGGCGAGGACGGAGGCGGCGGCGATTGAGGCCGAGGCCGAGTCGCCACGGATGATAGCCTTCTGCGGCAATGGCGACTCGCGCAGTTGCAGCGCGTCTATCAAAAGATAATCGGCGCACGGTTGCAGCTTTGCAAGAGCCTGCAACATCGCGCGCCGCGTGGCGATGAGAATGTTCGTCGCGTCAATCTCTTCCGGGCTGATGAGGCCGTAGGCGTAACAGACCGCGATGCTTCGCAACTCCTCCGCGATGCGCTCGCGCTGCAAGGCCGTGAGCTTCTTCGAGTCGTCGAGTCCTTCGGGAATCGGTGTGGTAGGGTCGAGTATCACCGCCGCAGCGACTACGGGCCCCGCCAGCGCGCCACGTCCCACTTCGTCGAGGCCCGCCACGCGCCCGAAGCCGGAGCCGCGCGCCTCCTCCTCGAACAACATGTGGATGAGTGATTGCCGCTTCCGACGGGCCATAGAAAGCCGTCAATCGTAAATCGTGAACCGTCAATCATAAGCGGCTGCCGTATCGCCGGACTGAGCTTTGCGCCCGAGACGGCGAACACACGGCAACCGTTCAAGATTTACGGTTCACGAGCTACGGTCTTACTTGCTCTTGTTCGAGGCCGAAGCGCCCTGCGCCTGAGCGTCGGTCGTGGGGCGGCGCGTGTCAAGCTCGCGGATGCGTGCGGCCTTGCCGCGTAGGTTGCGCAGGTAGTAGAGCTTGGCGCGACGGACGCGACCACGACGCAACAACTCGACGCGGCCGACGATGGGGCCGTGAACGGGGAAGATGCGCTCGACGCCGACGCCGAAACTGGTCTTGCGCACGGTGAAGGTCTCGCGGATGCCGTCGCCCTTGCGCGCGATGCAGACGCCCTCGAACGCCTGTAGGCGCTCTTTGGTCTCCGTCTCCTTGATGCGCACGTGCACGCGCACCGTGTCGCCCGGCGCGAAGGCCGGGATGTCCGTGCGCAACTGCGCGCTGTCAACACTGTCCAAGCGATTCATGATGTCACCTCAAAAAGCAGTAGTCAGTAGCCGGTAGTCAGTAGAACTCGCTTCAAGCGTCGTCCCTTTACCTTCTGACTACTTCTTCAAACTTACAAAATACCAAACCCTTAAACTCACTCGTCTTCTTCGCCGAGCGCGTCACGCTCACCTTCGCTCAAGTCGGCCCCGGCGAAGAGGTCGGGACGGTTGCGGCGCGTCTTGCGAAGCGCGGCGTGGCGTCGCCAGCGCGCGACCTCCGCATGGTGGCCGCTCAGGAGAACGTCCGGCACGCGCCGCCCGCGAAACTCGACGGGGCGCGTGTAGTTCGGGAAGTCGAGCAGTCCATCGGAGAACGACTCGTTGACCGCCGAAGTCTCACTCCCCAATGCGCCCGGCACTAACCGCGTGATGGCGTCCACCAGCACGACTGCCGCGGGCTCGCCTCCCGAGAGCACATAGTCACCGATGGAGACTTCGTCGGTCGCAAGGGCTTCCGCGACGCGCTCGTCAACGCCCTCGTAGCGACCGCAGATGACGACGACCTGCGCGGCGCTTGCTAACTCGGCCGCCAACGCCTGCGAAAGCCTTCGCCCCTGCGGCGAGAGCAGGACGACGCGTTTGCCCGCCCCGCGCATGCTCGACACGTCGCCTGCGAGAGATGTCAAAGATTCAACCGCCTCGAAGATCGGCTCGGGCTTCAAGACCATCCCGTCGCCGCCGCCGAACGGCCTGTCGTCTACGACCTTGTGCCGGTCGTGCGTCCAACGGCGCAGGTCGTGCGCCTCCACCTCGACCAGTCCCGCCGTGCGCGCGCGCCGCACGATGCCGAAGTCGAACACCCCTTGAAAGAACTCGGGGAAGATCGTGATGATGTCAAAGCGGAGCATCGGTAAACGGTGAATGGTAAATCGTGAATGGTGGTTGAATGTTTGCTCAAGTCGAGTGACAACCGCTCAAGCTGGACATCACTCAACGACTATTCACCATTTACCATTTACTATTCACCCCTCCAGGAGTCCTTCCGGCGCGTCAACGCGGATGAGCTTGGCCGAAACGTCTATCTCGACGCAGATGCTCTCGGCAAGCGGGACAAGGTTCTCTCTCTCCGACTCGTCGCGTATGACGAGAACGGGAGCCTCGCCGCCCGTGTGCAGCACCTCACGCACCGTGCCCACCGCGCCGCCCTCGATTGTCTCGACGCGACAGCCTTCAAGCTGCCAGTCGTAGAACTCGCCCTCTTCAAGCTCGACCGCTTCCGATTCGGGCACGGCCAACTCGCAGCCCGCGAGCGCCGCCGCCGCTTCGGGCGAGTCGAAGCCTTTGAACTTCAAGACGACGCGGTCGCCGTGGAGCCAGTGGCTTTCAAGCGCGAGCCGCTCGCGGCGACCGTTGGGGAAGACCGCGATTAACTCGTCAACGAAGTCGAAGCGGTCGGGGAAGTCGGTCAGAAGCTCAGCGGCGACCTCGCCCCTAATACCGCGCGGCTTGGCGATGCGCGCGACCGTAACCAGCTCGACCGAGTTCAAATCCTCTTCGGCGCGCGGCTCAACGCTTCCCGCACTCTCGTCCGCAACACTCATTCGACGATGTCGAGGACGTAGCGGCGGCTCTGCTTCTGTCCCGCCGCGTTGAGCAGCGAGCGCAGCGCCTTCACCGTGCGACCCTGTCGGCCGATGATCCTGCCCACGTCCGTTTGCGCGACGCGGATTTCGATAACGGTCGTCGAGCGTTCGCGCTCGACCTCGCGCACGTCAATCAACTCAGCCTCGTGCAAGAGATTTTTGACGATCAACTCGACGGCGTCTTTCATCGTCCTCCCGCTTGCTTTTAAGCTGTCGGCTGCGGCTCGGCGGCCAGCGACTTCGCCTGCCGACGAATCAACTGCCGAACGGTGTCGGTCGGCTGCGCCCCGCGCCCCATCCAGTAGTTGACGCGCTCCATGTCGAGACGAATCTCGGCGGGCTCGCGCGTCGGATTATAGAAACCGACGTTCTCGACGTAGTCGCCGTCGCGCTTCGACAGCTTCTCCTTAACGACAACACGGTATGACGGGCTCTTCTTCGCGCCCATGCGCATCAATCTGATTGCTAACATCTATCCTCCGAGTAATGAATGACGAATGCGGAGTGATGAATGATGAATATGGCTACGTGGTTATATTCATCATTCATCACTCCGCATTCATCACTTTCTTTTCTTGTGCCGTGGCTTCTTTTTCTTCCTGTGTCCGGGCGCGGCGGGCAGTCCCGCCGGGAGTCCGCTGGCGTCGCCGCCTTCGCCTCCACCGCCTAACATTCCGCTCACGTCGGGCATACCCATCATGCCCGCCATGCGGCGCATCATCCGGCCCTTGACTCCGCCGCCTCCACCCCCGGCTGCGCCTCCGCCGAAGAGTCCTGAGCGCGAAAGCTGTTGCATCATCTGCCGCATATCGATGTACTGCTTGATAAGCTGGTTGACCTCTGTGACGGTCGAGCCCGAGCCACGCGCGACGCGCCGTCGGCGGCTCGCGTTCAGGATGCGATGGTCTTCGCGCTCACTCCTCGTCATCGAATCAATGATGGCCTCGGTGCGCTTAAGCTGCCGCTCCATCTCGGCCGACTGCTCTTCGTCCAACTGCGGCATACCCATCCCGCCGAGCAACTGGTCGGGCAACAACTTCATGATCTTCGAGAACGAGCCGAGCCGCTTAACCTGTCGAAGCTGTCCGCGAAAATCGTCGAGCGTGAACTTGTTCTTCTGAAGCTTCTCTAACTGCGCTTCGGCCTCGTCCTGATCTACCTTTGACTGCACCTCCTCGATGAGCGAGAGCACGTCGCCCATGCCGAGGATGCGCTGCGCGATGCGGTCGGGATAGAAGGGCTCAAGCGCATCGTACTTCTCGCCGACGCCGACGAACTTTACGGGACAGCCCGTCACCTGTTTGATCGAGAGCGCCGCGCCGCCCCTCGCATCGCCGTCCATCTTCGTTAGCACCACGCCCGTGATGCCGATGCGCCGGTGGAACTCTTCGCCCGAGCGAACGGCGTCCTGACCCGTCATCGCGTCGGCGACGAAGAGAATCTCGACGGGTCGCGTCTCGGCCTTAATCCGGACAAGCTCCTCCATCAACTCTTCGTCAACGTGGAGGCGGCCGGCCGTGTCTATCAGAAGCGTGTCGTAACCCGTCTGTTGCGCATGCTTGAAAGCCTCGCGCGCAAGCTCGACGGGGTCGTTCGACTCGGGCTTCTCGAAGATGGACTGCCCCGTCGCTTTCGCGATGACTTTAAGTTGCTCGCGCGCGGCCGGGCGGTTTACGTCCGTCGAGACCAGCAGCGGCTTGCGCTGCTGGTTCTTCGCCAGCCACATCGCGATCTTGCCCGTCGAGGTCGTCTTGCCCGACCCTTGCAGGCCGACAATCATCACGACGTTCGGGCTCGTCTTCGTAAAGACCAGACGCGACGAGGTGCCGCCCAGAAGCTCGACCAGTTCGTCGAAGACGATCTTGACGACCTGCTCCGAGGGCTTCAACTCCTGCCAGACGTGCTGCCCCTCGGCCTTCTCCTTAACCGACGCGATGAAGTCCTTGGCGACCTTGAAGTTTACGTCGGCTTCGAGCAAGGCCAGACGGATTTCACGCAGCGCCGCGTCAACGTGCTCCGGCGTGAGCACGCCCTCGCCGCGCAAATTCTTCAGCGCGCGCTTCAGCTTGTCGGATAAAGACTCGAACATAACTACACAGACACGTCGGCTGAGCCCAGCCGAAAACAAGGATGATAACGGTGACGGTAAATGGTGTCAAGGAAAGGGGGATACCGAGCGCGAAGCAGCGAATTTTGACGAGGATTCGTGCGCTTTCTCTCCACTCGAAGATAAAGCGCGGGGCGGCTCACCATAGATGCGTTGAACCGCCCGCGCGCTTTCACTCAAGCGAAGAGGGCGTGTTTTATTTTGTGTGCGCCTTAACGGCTCGCGCTCTCTCGCGGTGCGAGCGATTGGGCCGTCTCGACGAGGTGAACGAACTCCGAGCGGTAGCCGTGCGGGTCTGTGCCCGTCGAGGCGCGTGCGAGTTCAACCGCGCCCTCGTAGCTCGACTGGCCTTTGTAGCGCGAGTCGCGCAGGAGCATGCCGAACTCCGCGACCGCCGCAGCGAATTTGAAATTCTCCGAGGCGTTTCGGAAGCTCGTCGTGCTGTCGGGGACGCCTACGTTTAAGGGCTTGCTTACATCGCCGTCGGGCTCCTTGTAGCGGAGTTTGACGGTCAACAACTCGTTCGCTCCGGCGCTCTGCGAAGTCTCTTGCGCGGGTTGCCGGTACTTCAACTCGTCAACGCCGGGGTTCTCAAGCTTCTGTCCCGCAAGGACGACTTCGTAGAGCGCGGTGACGGTGTGCCCCGCACCTATCTCGCCCGCGTCCTTGCGGTCGTCGTTGAAGTCGCGCTCCGCGAGCAGTCGGTTCTCGTAGCCGATGAGACGATAACCCGCGACCAGACGAGGGTTGAACTCGACCTGTATCTTCACGTCCTTTGCGATGGTGGCGAGCGTGCCCGCGACCTGTTCGCCCAGAGCCTTCTGCGCCTCGGCCTGCGTGTCTATGTACGCGTAGTTGCCGTTGCCCTTGTCGGCCAGCTTCTCCATCATCGAGTCGTTGAGGTTGCCCGTGCCGAAGCCGAGCACGGAGAGAAAGACCCCGCCGCGTCGCTTCTCTTCGATGAGACGGACGAGTTCATTATCATTCGTCAGGCCGACGTTGAAGTCTCCGTCCGTGGCGAGGATGACGCGGTTCGTGCCGCCCTTGATGAAATTCTCTTGGGCGACGCGGTAGGCGAGTTGTATCCCCGAGCCACCATTGGTCGAGCCTCCGGCTTCGAGCCGCTCGATTGCCGAGACGATTTCGTTCATGCGGTCGCCCGGCGTCGATGGCAGGACGAGCCCGCTCGAACCCGCGTAGACGGCGATAGCAACACGGTCGCGCGCGGTCAACTGCGCGGCGAGCGTGCGCAGGCTCGACTTTACGAGCGGGAGCTTGTTCGGCTCGTTCATCGAGCCCGACACGTCTATGAGAAAGACGAGATTGGCGGGCGGCAGGTCTTCGGTCGAAAGCTTCTTGCCCTGTAGGCCGATGTGTACGAGCCTGTGCCGCGAGTTCCACGGGCAGTCGGCCACCTCCGCCGTGACGGAGAAGGGCGCGGCACCCGCAGGCTGCGGGTAGTCGTATGAGAAGTAGTTGACTAGCTCTTCGATGCGCACGGCGTCCTTCGGCGGCAGTTGCCCGTCGTTGATGAAGCGGCGCGTGTTGCTGTAGGACGCCGTGTCAACGTCAATTGAGAAGGTCGAGAGCGGTGCGCGCGCGGCTTCGAGAAAAGGATTCTCGTCTATCTTCGCGTATGACTCGCCGCGTGCGCCGTTGGCCTCGCCCTCTTCGCTCTTCATTCTCGCGTCCGTCGGTGCCTCCGCCGATTGTTGCGCCGCCGAAGTCTCGGGTAGCGCCTCGTGCATCGACCGGGTCAAGCCTACGTTTGCGGTGTTCTCATTGCTACGGTCGGCCGTCGCGCAGGAAGAGCCGAGCAGCGCGAGCGCCGCGAGAATCAACAGGGAGAGTGAACGCGCTTTGCGCGCCGTCCGTCGTTCTTCGTGACTCATATGATGCCTCCGTTAGAAAGTTTCAAAGCCTGTACGGGCTTCTGTCGCCATCTGAACGGACGCGGCGGCGCGGACTTGCGCAGAAGTTGGGGGCCGATTAAGACATTGCTCTTAACCGGCCCCCATCCCCTATCCCATGACCCTTCTTTCTGCCTTCTACTTTTGCTTTGCCCCCGCGCCTTCGACGACGACGGGCGAGGCTTGCGTGATGTCATAGCTGATGCGCTGCTCGGTGAGGCGCGCGGCGAAGGCCGACTCTGACGAGACGTTGACGCGCGCGTAGTATGTGGACGAGGGAGCACGCGGCGCGGGACAGTCCTTAACGGGGAGGTCTACGGTGATGGAGGAGCGACCGTTGCCAGAGGCGAAGGGCTGACGCACTTCGACCGGCTCGCCCGCGCAGTAGCGCCCCGGTGCGTCCGTGCTGAAGAAGTAGGCCCACACCCACACGGTCGCGGGCGAGGGGCGCGCGGGGTCGCGTTCGAGCGTGAGCGCGACGTGCGCCTTCCGGCCCGCAAGGTCGAGCGTGACGAGTTGCGGCTTCAAGGTAACGGGCGCGTTGGCTTGCGCGCCGGGGTCGTGCGCGGGCGTTGCGGCGGGCAGTCCCGTCTGGACGGGCGGCGGTGGCGTGGGCGGCGCGTACTTCTGCGCGTAGTATTTCGTGAGCAGTATCGCGCCACCGAGCGCGACGGCGAAGGCGAGCAGGCCAGCAAGTTTCTTCATCTTCGTTCCCTTCTTCGGACAACTCTCTGTATACGAGCGTGCGCGGCTCGCGGTTCAACGCGCTTCTCACGACCCCGATGCTTCAACGTCTTGAACGCGAGGGCCGAGTGCCCCTTGCGCGGTCGCAGCCATGCGTGCAAGCCTCTCGGCGGCGAGCGCAAGCCCCATGACGAAGTACAAGACCATCACCACCTCCGAGTCGCCGAAGTTGTAGTGGACGAGTCCCGCAGAGACGAATCCGAAGAGTCCGCCGAGAGCGCCAAGCACGAGCCCGCGCGCGACCCAATCTCCATCTAAGCCTCTCCGGTCTTTCTCCAAACCTCCACGCGCCAGCCGCCAAAGCATTCGCCCGTAGACGAAGAGCCACGCCGCCCACACCAGCAGCGCAGGCACGCCGCGCTCGAAGGCTATCTGTAAAGGCGTCGAGTGCAGATGCCCCCACGGCTGACGCCCCCCGTCGAACATGCCCCACTCGCGCCAGCGCCGCTTCAAAGAGTCCATGCCGACGCCGACGAGCAGATGCCTCGGCTTGCTCACAAGCACGCGCGCGCCCTCCTGCCAGACCATCAAACGCCAAGCGGTCGAGCCCTCCTTCGTATCGATGAAGCCGACCTGCCGCTTCTGCTGCAAGATGAAGAGCCCCGCGATGACGAGCGGAAGCGCCAGCGCGGCCATGACCAAGAGCGTGCGACGGCTCGCCCCGACGAGCGCGATGATGAAGGCCGAGACGAGAAAGCCTGCCCACGATGCGCGCGTCACCGTCAACAGCAGCGCCCCGCACATCCCCGCAAGCGACGCGCCTAAGAGCATGCCTTTCAAACTCAACTTGCGCCACAGCGAGACGAACAATCCGAGCGCGAGCGAGGCGATAAGTTGCAAGACCTCCGCGTAGGTCTGGTACTGCCCGTAGAAGCCGCTCGCGCGCTCGTCGCGTCCGCGCGTCCAACGAAGAATACCGAGCCGCGCCTCGGCCGTGTCGCCGCGCGGCAAAGCGTCGCGCACGACGTTCGCATCGGGCATCGCCTCGGCACGATAGACGCGCACGCACGCCGTGTGCTCGTCCCACCTGCACGAAGGCTTCCCGTCGGGGAAGCGATAGACGCGCTCACGTGCCGTGTGCTGCTCGACCTCTATCGCTCGCACGACATCATCGGGGCTTCTCACCTCTGCGCCATCCACGGAGAGAATCGTGTCGCCCTCCAGAAAGCCGACGGCGCGTAGCGTGCTGTCCTCGGTCAACGCGCGCAGCTTCACGCCGCGCCCTTCGGCGTAGACCGCGAACGTGTGGACGAGCCCGAGCGCGCACGATGCGACGAGCGTGAGCGTGAGCGCGCGCATCACACGCGTGTTGCGCACGTTCTCGGCCGCAAGATAGACGACCGTGAAGAGGCTCGCCGCGCGCAGTTTACCGATTGAGACATCCGGGTTGTAAGAGGTGAGCGCGGTTAAGAAGGTGAGCACGAATAAGCCGAGCAGCCACGAATCTACGGGCGTGCGAAAGAGCGCAGGGCGCGGGCGAACCAGAAGCCTCGCCACCCAGAACAGCATCCCGAGCAGCCACGCCGTCTGCGCTCCGGCAATCGAGTGCGGCGCGGCCACTGCGTACAGAAACAGGCACCCGAGCGTCGCGCGCTCAAGCCAGACGGCGACGCGGCCTGTGCGAGTTTTGCTGTTTGTCGCGGCTTCGCTATGCGGGGGTTCCGCGTGGGATAAAGTCATTGAATGACGAGCGACGGATGAATCTTTTCTTACGACGTGAGCGATTCTAACTCGTCACCTGTCACTCGTCACTCGTCAACGTGCTTGTCGTTTAGTACGCCTCGCCGCGCAGGAGCACGGGCAGCGTGCGCAGCATGATTTTGAGGTCGAGCCAGAGTGACCAGTTCTCGATGTAGAAGAGGTCGAGCCTGACCATCTCGTCGAACGAGAGACGGTTGCGCCCCGACACCTGCCACAGCCCCGTCATCCCCGGCTTCATGTCGAGCCGCTTGCGATGCCAGAGCGCGTATGCCTCGACCTCGTAAGGGATGGGCGGGCGCGGCCCCACCACGCTCATGTCGCCGCGCAGCACGTTCAAGAGCTGCGGCAACTCGTCCAGACTCGTGCGACGAAGCCAGCGCCCCGTGCGCGTCACGCGCGGGTCGTCGTGTAGTTTGTAGACGGGGCGGTGGCTGTCGCCGAGATTCGTGTCGGGTCGTCCTTCGATGTAGCGTCGTTGATATTCGCGGTGCTCGCGGTCGTCCGCGCCCGTCAGCATCGTGCGAAACTTGAGAAAGAGAAAGATGCGCCCGTCCATCCCGACGCGCTCCTGCCGGTAGAGCACGGGCCCCGTCGAGCCGAGCTTGATGAGCAGCGCGGCGACGATCCACAGCGGCGCAAGTATGACGAGCGCGAGCGCGGCTAAGCTTAAGTCGAAGGCGCGTTTGACGAGGCGCGCACCCTGCCCCAGAGGCTCGCGGAAGAGCGTGATAACGGGGAGGACGCCTATCTGGTCAACCTCGGTCTTGCGCGGCAGGCAGTTGAAGAGGCTCGGCGCGACGCGGAACTCGACGCCGCGCCGACGCCCCACGCGCATCATCACTTCGAAGAGCATGTCGCCCGAGAGCGTCGTGTCGGTGATGATGACCTCGTTCGCGCCCATCGCGCGTATCGCCTCGGGAAGACCGTCGAGGTCGGCGACGATGGGCACGCCCTCAAACTCTTCCGACGCGCCTTCGACGTGCGTGCCCGTCTCGACCACGCCGATGACCCTGTAGCCCAACTCGCGCCGCGCGCGCATTTCGCGCACGCACATCGCGGCCTCCACACCGCGCCCGACGACGAGCGTCGGGATGAGATTCACCTCGCGCCGACGCACCGCGCTCTGCACCCCGCGCGTGGCGAGCCTGAGGGCGGTGTACGTGACGAGCGCGAGGAAGAAGTCGAGGACGAAGACACCGCGCGCGTAAGAGAAGGAGCGGAACTCGAACCCGCCGCGATAGAGGAACGCCCACGCGACGATGAGCAACGACCCGACGGCCGTCGCGCGAAAGACGCGCACGCACTCGTCCAGATATGAGAACTCACCGCGCAGGCGATACAGGTCGTAGTAAGCGCACGAGATTAAGCGAACGGCTACGACGAACCACAGCAGCGCGGCGTAAGGCTCGAAGCTCAGTTGCCACGCGAAGCCCTTCGCCGGACTGAACCCGACTAGCAGCCCGCCGCCCTCGCGCCACGTGTAAGCGGCGGCGAACGACGCCACGGCGACAAAGCTATCCGCTGCCACCAGCGCCGCCTTCACTGCGGGCACGACCCACCCCGGCGCACGCGCCGCCGCGCGCGTCGCCTTCGCACTCACTTTTACATCTTCCGTGTGCTCGACTCTCATTCTCGTGAATCGTGAATGGTAGATCGTAAGTCGTGCTTGAGAGTCGCGCCCTTCACCTCACATCTACAACCGCGAGAAGCGCAATCACCATTCACCATTTACGATTAACCATTCACGAGAATATCAGTTCCGCCACCTCGGCGCGCACACCGCTCTTGCGGCGCGGGCTGGTGTCGCTCTTCTTCTCGACGCGCAGGCTCTCTACATCCGCGCGCGTACTGATGCGCTTGAGGCGGCCTTCGCGGACAAGCTGTTCGTCTACGGCGGCCCAGCGCCCCGCGTAGATGGTCGCCGCCGGGACACCGAGCGCGGCGGCCTCGCGATTCATCGTGCCGCCCGCGCTGACGACGAGGTCTGACGCCGCGATGAGGTTCGCGCCGTCAAGCGCCTCGCGCGGAGCGACGAGTTTGCCCGAGCGGAAGCGCGTTGAAAGACTCTCGCGCTGCGCATCATCGCGCGCGAGCAGCATGACCTTGACTCCGTCGCGCGCGACGAGACGCGCGAGCAATTCGTCGAACAACTCGTTCTCGAAGCGGTGATAGAGCGCCTCACGCGCGGGCGGGCGGACGACGACGAGCGTGTCGCGCTCCGTGTCTACGCCGAACCGCTCGCGAAGGCTCGCAGCGAAACGTGGGTCGGGCGCGAAGTCGGCGAGGTAGACATCCTCCTTGATGCCATCGTAGCGACGAACCTTCGCGGCGCGCGCGCCGAATCTTCGCAGAGCCTCTTCGGGGAACGCACGGGGAACGATGACGCGCGACGCAAGGCGGAACGCGAGGTGGTTCGCGGGCTGATGCTCGTAGTCCATCAGCGTCACGGAGCGCAAGCCAAGCAGACGCGCCGCCAAGACCTGCGAGTAAGAGTTGTGACTGACAGCGAGGTCGAACCCGCGCCCTCTCGCCCAACGCGCCAGAACAACCGCGCGCCCCACAAGGTTACCGGCCTTACCCGACAGCTTCCCTCCGCCGTGGCCGCCCAACACAACGGGCGCAAGCCCCGCCGTCTCGGCCAGTTCAATCGTCTGCGCGAACTCGCGCGCCGTCGCCACGGTCTCGTGTCCGCGCGAACGGAACTCGTCAGCCAGCGCGCGGAAGAAAGGCACGTGCGGCGAGTTCGCAAGGTCAATCCAGATGCGCATAAGAAGGGATGAGGGATGAGGGATAAGAGATGAGGAAAACCGAAAGCCGAACGGTCATGCTTTCATCCCTCATCCTTCATCTCTCATCCCTTCCAAAAGCCTCGCCAGCCCGTACATCATCCATGCCTGCGACCAGCGCATGTAGGGCGTGCGGACGGTGCGGAGCCGTCGCTTCTGGTAGTAGAAGAAGCCGCGCGGGTCGTATAGCTCGCGCAGCGTCCAGCCCGTGACGCGCGCGGCCAACTCCGGCGCGTCGGGCTCCGCGTCTTGCAGTTCGGCGAGCGCGACGAGCGCCGCGCCCGCTGAGTGTGCGTCGGCCGGGTGCGCCGACCGATGGTAGTATTTCGGCCAGCCGTCCGCAAGAAAGAAGCTGTCACGCCAGAAGCGATAGCCGCGCGCAAGCGCAAGACGTATCTCGTCGCGCGTCGCTTCGTCCGTGTCGAGATTGGACTCGCAGGCGCGGAGTATGCGCGCGAGCGAGGTCAGCACGAACGCCGTGTGAAAGTTGTCCGACCAAGACTGATGCGAGTCCGCGCCGTAAGCCCAAGAGCCGTCCGTGCGCTGCCTGCGGACGACGTAGCGCGCGGCGCGCAGTGCATAGTCAGTCCAGAGCCTCGGGCCCGTGACGGCCCCCACGGAGGCCAGCGCCTCACCCGCCAGCAAAGAAGCGTTGAAGACGCGCGTGCGGTCGAGCGGCGTGTAGCTGAAGCAGACTTCTTCTCGCGTCTCATCCGAGCGATTGAGGTCTTCGAGGATGAACCGGCACGCGCGCGTCGCCGCCGTCAGGTAGTCCCACACATCGGCCGAGAGCGTGTCCTCTTCATCCGAAGTGTTGAGCGTGACGGTCGCTTCGACGAGCGCGCGGACGGCGAAGGCCGTGGGCACGACCGTCGGCGTACCCTTCGGCGCGTAGAACGAGCGTCCCTGCCAGTCGAAGTTGTAGCCCCACGCGACGCCGCCGCCGGGCGTCTCCAACTTTACCGCAAGCAGTTGGTCGAGCAGAGAGCGCGCCTCGCGTTCATGCTCCGCGTCACGAGTCGCGCGGTAGCGCGAGAGTGCGGCCAGCGCGAAGAGCGCGGTGCCCTTCGCGTTCATCCCCTCGGGGACGAGCGCGAGCGTCCTGAGATTGACGGGTGAACGTTTGAGCGCCTGTGTCCATGCGAGGCGTGCGAGACGCGAGCGGCGCAGAGGTGTCGCTTGAAACAAACGGCTGTTGAGCGCGTCAAAGGGGTCTTGACCGGCATAGCCCCGCGCGCGGCTCCACGCGCTCGCTCGCTCGTAGACCTGCTCAAGCTCCTCGCGCATGGCCGTCAAGATACAACACTGCGCGACTCAACCGCACTAACAGCAGACCGGAGTGCTTGGGACGCGCGAATTAAGTTGAATTCAACCCGCGACAGTAACCTAGTCACCCGTGCGCGCGCTCAAGCCCCGTTTTACTCGTCGCGAAAGCCGAGGCGCTCGCGGACGGCATAGATGGTCTTGGACTGCGACTCGTGGTAGGTGCGCACGAGCATCTCGGCGAGCAGTCCCATGAGGATGAACTGAACGCCGACGGCGAACATGACGATGGCGACGCTGAAGAGCGGGTTGCGGATGAAAGATTCGCCGCCGAGCTTGCGCAGGAGCGCCCACAGAAACGCGACCGTCGAGATGGAGAACGCGCCGAAGCCGAACATGCCGAAGACGTAGATCGGCTTCGTGTGATACGAAGCCATGAACTTGATCGTCATTAAATCGAGCATCACCTTGAAGGTGCGCGAGAGCCCGTACTTCGATTTGCCCATCGTGCGCGGGTGGTGGCGGACGGGAATCTCGGTGACGCGCGCGCCGACCCAACTCGCGTAGATGGGGATGAAGCGGTGCATCTCGCCGTAGAGCCTGACCTCCTTGAGAAATTCGTGACGGTAAGCCTTGAGCGAACAGCCGTAGTCGTGGAGATGCACGCCGCCGATGGTGGAGATGATGCGGTTGGCGATCATCGAAGGAATCTTGCGCGAGACCATCTTGTCCTGCCGCTCCTTGCGCCAGCCCGAGACCACGTCGAAGCCCTCGTCGAGTTTGTCGAGCAGGCGCGCGATGTCCGCCGGGTCGTTCTGCAAGTCCGCGTCCATCGGTATCAAGACCTTGCCGCGCGCAGCGTCAATCCCGGCGGCCATCGCGGCGGTCTGTCCGTAGTTGCGCCGAAGCGCGATGACTCTCACGCGCGGGTCGCGGCGCGCAAGCTCGCGCAGGACTCCGAGGCTGGCGTCCGTCGAGCCGTCGTCAACGTAGATGATCTCGGCCGTGCGACCGAGTAGGGCGAGCGCCTCGTCAATCTTCGCGTGCAGAGGGCGCAGGTTGGGCTCCTCGTTTAAGACGGGCAGGAAGAGAGAAATCTCCGGCGCTTCGCCCGGCATCGGAGTGGTCGCGGCGACGGTCGCCTCGTCCGCCAGCGTCACATCTTCCGCCGCACGCGTGCCCGCGCGACGGCTGATGACCGTCTCCTCTTCGTCGTAAGACTTCATAGACAATCCTTTGAATGGTGCGCGTTGAATGATGAGTGATGAATATCAAGCAGCGTGCTTCTCATCACTCATCATTCATCATTTCCTTTGAACCATTCGACGAAACGGCGGATGCCTTCTTCAATCGGCGTTTGCGGGTCGTAGCCGAGGAGGCTACGTGCCTTCGAGATGTCGGCGAAGGTCTGCGGCACATCGCCGGGCTGAAGGGGCTGCGGGTTGATGATAGCGTCGCGGGACAACTCTTTCTCAAGCAGACCAATCAGTTCGCTCAGGCTCACCGTGCGCGACTCGCCGAGATTGATGACTTCGTAGGGGCTCTCCCGGTAGTCCATCGCGGCGCGCACGCCCGCGATGATGTCTTCAACGAAGGTGTAGTCGCGTCGCGTCGTGCCGTCGCCGAAGACGGGGATGGGCTGGCCCTCCGAGATGAGCCGCGCGAACTTGTGTATGGCGAGGTCGGGACGTTGTCGCGCGCCGTAGACGGTGAAGAAGCGTAAACAGACGCAACGCACGCCGAACAGGTGCGAGTAGGTGTGACATAGAAGCTCGCCCGCCGCCTTCGTCGCCGCGTAAGGACTGATGGGTCGTGTGACCGGGTCTTCTTCGGCGAACGGAACCTTCTCGTTCTCGCCGTAGACCGATGAGGACGAGCCGAAGACGAACTGGCGTGTGCCGTAAGCACGCGCCAACTCCAAAAGGTTGAGCGTGCCGTTGATGTTCGTCTCGACATAGAGCACGGGCTCCGCGAGCGAGGGGCGCACGCCCGCGCGCGCCGCGAGGTGGACGACGCAATCGAACTCGCTCTCTTTAAAAATCGCTTCGAGCGCGGCGCGGTCGCGTATGTCCGCCTCGTGCAGCGTGAAGTCCGCGCGCCGCACGTAGGGTGCCACGTTGCGACGCTTCAGCGCGGGGTCGTAGAAGTCGTTGAAGTCGTCTACGACCGAGACGCGCCAAGCACCCTCGCCCAGCAGCCGCTCCACCAGATGCGACCCGATGAACCCCGCACCGCCCGTGACTAAAACATTTCGCATTTCGGGAATGCTGAGTGATGTGTGATGTGTGAAAGGCAAGCTGCTCTCTACTCATCCTTCATCACTCATCACTTTTCTTCTCCTTCGTAGCGTAAATCCACAGGTGCCAGCCCCAACGCGAGGCGAGGCGCGCTTCCGCCGAGCGCGAGAGCATGGGGCCGAGTACGGGCAGCCAGCGCTTGTTCAGGAAGTGCACGGCGAAATCCACCCTAGAGAAATCCTTGAACAACTCGCGCGCCTCGCGACGCGAGTAGACGCGCGTCAAAGGATTGCCCGCGCCGTCGGTGTTGCGGCTCAGGAACTCCGAAGCCGAGAGATACTGCGCCGCATCCTCTTTGAGTCGCGCCGCGTGCTCGCGCAGGCTCTCGACCGGCTCGCCCGTCATGCGGTGCGCCATGCGCAAGCCCGCCTCCGTCCGCAGCAGACGCGCCCCGATGCGCCTGAGCATTCCGATGTTGACGCGATAGTTGTAAGAGTCTCGATGATAGAGCATGACGACCGCGCGCCCGCGCGGCGCGAGCACGCGATGCACCTCGCGCACCGCCGCCGCCGCGTCCGGCGTATGATGCAAGACGCCGTGCGTGTAGACGAGGTCGAAACTCTCGTCGTCGAACTCAAGCCTTTCGGCGTCAGCCACGTGGAACTCGCCCGCCAAGCCTTCAAGCTCGAACCTTCGGCGCGCAAGCGAGACGGCCGCCTCCGTCAAATCAACCCCCGTGTAGATTGCGCCCGCGCGCGCGAACCTCGCCCCGTCCGTACCCAAACCGCATCCGATCTCAAGCACGCGCAAGCCCTTCGCTTTGTCGAAGCCCGCGGCTGCGGGGATGTGCCACTCCGTCCGGTAGCGGTGCTCCTCGACCAACTCGAAGAATCGGCGCGACCCCATCTCCGCGTCGGCGAACTTCGTCCCGCACGGATGCTGCTGCCAGAAGGCGCGCACGCGCTCCTTCAAACTCCGCCCCGTGTCTACACTCTGCCGCACGTCCGCCATGAAATACTTCGCCGACACCTTGACCGTCCCTCACGCGCGCCGCACACGTTGTGTGGCTACATAGAACCTTTTCACGCGCCACGCGAAACGAAGGAAATTAACATGCCACTCCCGAGCCCGACAAGCAACCGCTCAACAACGGAGCGTGCGCGCATGGGAGCGTTGAGCGAGCAGGCGTGCGGTTGAAGGCTTCCGGCATCGTGGAGCGTCGTTCCGCCGGGACGGTAAGACGTTTCCATGCGCGGGAATAGCATTACGAGCTTAGAGAATGCCGTTCCCATTGCCGGGGATGCCATTACGGCGGGTGGAAACGCTATTACGACCGATGGTAATGCCATTACAACGAGTGGGAATGATATTACGTCGGATGGAAATGGCATTACGATGTGTCGTAATGCTATTACCATGCGTCGTAACGGCGTTACGCCGGGTGGTAATAGCGTTGCGGTGCTTAGAAAGCCCAGTAGCCTTGCGCGAAGCGCGCGGCGAAGAGCGCGAGCATGAGCAGCGACCAGATTGTGATGACGGCTCCCCACACCTGCCGCGACACCGAGACGCGCGCGAGCAGGAAGTATGCGGGAAAGAGCACGAGCGTGTAGCGCGGCACGCTCAACAGGAATTTCGTGCTCGTCCACAGAAGCCAGTTGCAACTCATCCAGACCGCGTATGAGGTGCGTAGCCGGAACCATCCCCATACGGTCAGGCCGAAACCCAACAGCACGAAGAAGAGTTCGTTGAAGCCGACCATCTGCGCCTCCGAAGGCTCGCGCCCCATCAGCGACTTCCAAGACTCCGCGATGCCGACCCACGGCCACGTAATCTGCTTGTACCAGAACTCGCTCTGCGCGTTCAGGAACGCGCGCGGGTCGCCCAGCACGTGCCAGTTGATGAAGAGGTAGACGCCGAACCCCACGCCGACGAGCGCGAGCCACGCGAGCCCGCGCGGCAAACGCGTCCGTCCCGAAGCCGCATACTCCGCGCGCGCCTCGAACAGCAGCGCGGGCAGCAGCAGCAGCCCGTTAACGCGCGTCATCGCGGCCAACCCGCCGAGCAGACCCGCAGCCCACCAGCAACGCGACCGCGCCGCCAGAAACGCTCCCATCGCGAGCGCGAGAAACAGACTCTCCGTGTAACCTATGTGCAGAAAGTACGCGGTCGGGAAGATGAGCATCAGGAAGACCGCGGTGCGCGCGACCTCCTCCGGCTCGTCGAGCCGCGCCAGCCTGTAGAGCAGAAGCCCCGCCGCGATAGAAGCGAGCGCGGAGATGAAGAGCGCGCCTATCAGTTCGTCACGCAGGACGAACGCGGCCGCGCGCACCAGCCACGGATAGAGCGGGTAGAAGACTATCCAGCGCGCCTCAACGCCGTCCGAGACGTAGCCCGTGCGCGCGATGTCGAGGTAGTGCGGAGCGTCCCAACGATTCCATATCGAGAGCCACCCGTAGAAGGAGCCGAGCCGCTGGTTCTGCCCCACGACGAACGCCTGCACGCCGAACAGAAGCAGAAGCGCCTTAACCGCCAGCACCAGCGCGACCGTCCGCGCGTCAAACACTGACGCGAGCCTCGACGCATGCGGCGACATTTGTTCTTTACGCTGTGCGGCGCTCATCTTCATTCACATCAGCGCGGCTTTCGTCAAAGTTGTGAGCAGAACGACGGGCAAGAACATCCCTTCGACAACCTTGACGCTACCCGTCCAGAAACTCGCGGTGCCACATTTCGAGCGTGAGCAGTTGCAGGACTTGCAGGTTGAAGTCTTCGCGCCCCGAGAGGTTCGCCTCGACCACGCGCCGCACCTCTTCGGGACGAAAGAGCCCGCGCCGCTTCACGGTCTCTTCAGACAGAAGCTCGTCCACAAGCGGCTGCAAAGGCCCGCGCAGCCACGCGCGTATCGGCGCGCCGAAGCCCGCCTTCCTGCGCCACACGACCTCGCGCGGAAGCAGCGTTTCAGCCGCGCGCTTCAATATGTACTTGCGGCGCAAGCCCCGCAGCTTCATGCGCGGAGGCATGCGCGCCGCCAGCTCGACCACTTCATGATTCAAGAGCGGCACACGCACTTCGAGCGTCGCCGCCATCGAAGTCCTGTCCGTGTAGTCGAGGTTCAGGCACGGCAGAAACGTCTTCATGTCAACGTAGAGCAGGCGGTTGAGCGGCGCGGCTTTCGCGCAACGCTCGAAGTAGCGGCGGTGCATGTAGTATGCGTCCCGTTGGGCCACGCCCTCGCGCACATCGTCGGTGTAGAGACGCTGCTTTGCGTCGTCTGTAAAGTATGTGCCGAAGCCCATGTAGCGCGACTCGAAGTCGAGCGCGGCGCTCTGCGCGAACTTCTTCGCGTTGCGGAGCGGCGCGGTCAGACGCCCCGGTCGCCCGCCCGGAAGCGCGCTTGCGACCGCGCGCATCGCTGGCCGCCTGATAGCCGAAGGCACGGGGTCGAGCGCGCCCGCAAGGCTCATCGCCAACTGTCGCGGGTAGCCCGCGAAGACTTCGTCGCCGCCCATTCCCGACAGCATCACCGTCAAAGTCTCTCGCGCCTCGCGCGAAACGAGGTAGCTCGAAATCGCCATGTCGATGACGGGCATCTCCAAGTGGCGCACGAGCAGCGGCAGAAGCCGCGCCACGTCGGGCCTGAGCATCGTCTCGTGATAGTCCGCGTCGAGCAGTCGGCCCACCTTCCGCGCCCACGGCACGTCGCTCGGGATGATGTCGTAGCGCAGGTCTTCATCTTCGATGCCGATGGTGTAGGTCGAGACTCGTCGGCCGCCGCTCTGTCTCTTCATCAACGCCGCGATGACCGACGAGTCCACCCCGCCCGAAAGGAACGAGCCGAGCGGCACGTCCGCGACCATCTCCATCCCGACCGCGCGCTCCAAGGTTTCGAGCACGCGCTCGCGCCACCAATCATCGCTCCGTCCCTCTTCAATCTCGTCGAAGGATACGTCCCACCATTCGCGCACGGTCGTCACGCCTTCGCGCCACGTGAGGACGTGCGCGGGCGGCAGTCGCTTGATGTTGCGAAAGAGCGTGTGCGGGTCGGGCGTCCAGAGAAAGGTAAGCTGCTGGTTGAGTCCTTCAAGGTCAAGCTCGGCGCGGACGAGCCCCGACGCGAGAATCGCTTTGGCCTCGGATGCGAAGACGAAAGACGCGCCCTCTTCATCTTCAACTTTGGCCTCCGCGTAAAAGAGCGGCTTGATGCCGAGCCGGTCGCGCGCAAGCGTAAGCTCACGTTCGCGCTCGTCCCACATGGCGAAGGCGAACATGCCGTTGAGATGTTCGAGGCTGCCCGCGCCCCACTCCGCGAATGCTTCGAGCAGGACTTCCG
The DNA here is from genome assembly GCA_032230645.1 of Acidobacteriota bacterium. Taxonomy (GTDB): domain Bacteria; phylum Acidobacteriota; class Blastocatellia; order Pyrinomonadales; family Pyrinomonadaceae; genus QHXN01. Next base: position 35,212 of record JAVXWN010000146.1, read on the forward strand.
TATCGGTGTCGGTGTGAAACCTGTGTCCCAGACCTTCGAGCCTTTGACGCAGCTCGCGGTAGTTGTAAATCTCGCCGTTGAAGGTGACGACTAAGCGACCGTCGGCCGAGCGCATCGGCTGATGTCCCGCGCTGCTCGTATCAATGATCGCCAGCCGCCTGTGCCCGAAGCAGACGCGCCGCCCCGCGCCGCCCGCGACCTCGGGACTCCACACGCCCTCGTCGTCGCGCCCACGATGCTCGATTGATTCGAGCATCGCGCCGATGCGCCGCTCGGGGTTTACGGAAATCAGTCCGGCAATGCCACACATAAGAAAGCAGTGATGAGCGATGAATGATGAGTGATGGATATGGCTACGAGATTATATTCATCACTCATCATTCATCGCTCATCACTCTCACAGTCTCCCCGGTTCTGAGCGAGTCGAGTATGCGGAAGGTGGCGCGCGTGGTGGCGGCGAGTTCGTCGAGGGGAATGGGCGCGTGCGCGCCCGTCCGAAGCGCGGCGCAGACGGCGCGCACCTCTTCGCGCTGTCCCTTGTCCTGCGCGCGCAGGCGCGTGCGGCTCTCGCGCCCGTCGCGGTACGCGGTCGCAGCGCGAAAGTCTTCGATGACGAAGGTGCGACCCGCGCCGAAAATCTCGACGCGCTCTTTGGCGAGCGAGCGGTCGCCTTCGGCAAGATACGCAATCGAGCCGTTCGAGCCATCGGCAAACTTGAGCGTGATGAAGACCGAGTCGTCGTCTACGGCTGCGTGGTCGCCGGACGTGACCGGCTCGGCGTAGACGCGTCGGACGCGTGAGCCGGTGATGAAGTGCATGAAGTCTACGAAGTGGCAGACCTCTCCGCGTATGCGCCCGCCGCCCTCGCGCGCGTCCTGCGTCCAGTGCGTGCGCGGCACACGACCGGCGTTGACGCGATAGAGTATCGAGAGCGGAGAGCGAGCGTCGGCAAAGAACTCCTTCGCCTCGCGCGCGTGCGGCGAGAAGCGGCGGTTGAAGCCGACCGTCAGCCGACCCCGCGAGCGCGCGGCCGCTTCGAGCAACGCATTCAACTCTTCATCGTCGAGCGCAAGCGGCTTTTCGACAAACACGTCGAGGCCGCGCTCAAGCGCGCGACGCGCGAGGCCCGCGTGCGAGTCGTGTCGCGTGGCAATGACGACGAGGTTGACGCCCGCATCCGTCAGAACCTCTTCCGCGCCCGAGACGAAACGCGCGAAGCCGTAGCGGCCCTCCTACGTCGCGCGCCGACACGCCCGACGCCGTGGCGATTGAGACGAACTCGACGCCCTCGGTCTTGAAGTGCGGCAGAAGCATCCGCCGCGCGTAGTCGCCCGCGCCGACCATCCCGACGCGCACGCTTGCCGCGCCTGTGCGTGCGGTCTCAAGACTCCGCGCCGTCGCCGTCGTCTGTTGGCTGTTGAGCTTCGAGCTTTGAGCTTTGAACTTTGCGCCCGAGTTCTCGACGTGCCGCTCAAGCTCGCGCTCGATGTCGTAGTTGATGAGGATGCCGAGGTAAGGCTCTTTCACATCACCGGAGATCAAACGATAAGCGCGCTCGCCATCTTCGACGGGAAAGCGATGCGTGACGAGCGGCGCGCATCTGACGCTCCCGGCGGCGACGAGGTCGAGGAAGGCTTCGAGGTTGCGTCCCTCAGTCCAACGAACGTATGGCAGAGGATAGTCGTGTCCGCGCTCCTCATACTCGGGGTCGTAACGCCCCGGCCCGTAGGACATCGAAACCTTGAGCGTCAACTCACGTTGAAAATAACTCTGGCGCGGAACCTTCATCCCGACCAGTCCGACGGCGACGACGCGCCCGCGCAGACGTGAAATCTCACCGGCCATCTCGACGGGCTCGTCCGACGTGGTCGCGGCGGTGATAACGACGGCGTCCGCGCCGCGACCGCGCGACCACTTCAACACCGCCTCCTTCACGCCCGCGCCCGCCATGCAGCCGTCGTCCGCGCCGAGGCTCAACGCCAACTCGACCTTCGACTCGTCGAGGTCAACGCCGAAGACGCGGCAGCCGTTCGCCTTCAAGAGTTGCGCCGCGAGCTGGCCGATGAGTCCGAGGCCGATGACGACGACCGACTCGCCCAGAGTCGGCTCCGCGAGTCGCACGCCCTGAAGCGCGATAGCACCGAGCGTTGCGAAAGCGCCGCTCTCGAAATCAACTCCGTCGGGCAGTCGCACGCACAGATTCTTCGGCACGGAGAGAAGCTCGGCGTGCGCGGCATAGCCCGTGCCCGCGCACGCCACGCGGTCGCCTGCGCTGAAGCCCGTCACATCTCCGCCTACTTCGACGACCACACCCGCCGCGCTGTAACCGAGCGCGTGCGACTCGTCCAGCTTCTCGCGTACCGAATTGAGCGTGCTCAAAAGCCCTTCGCCCCGAACCTTCTCAACGACCTTGCGAACGAGGTCGGGGCGCTCCTTCGCCTTGCCCACAAGGCTCTTGCGTCCAAGCTCGACGAAGGCGCGCTCGGTGCCCGCGCTGACGAGCGAGGCGGCGGCGCGCACCAGCACGCGCCCGCGCTGCGCGACCGGCGCAGGCACGTCCGCCACCACGCCCTCGCCCGTCTTCAGGTTTTGCAAAAGCTGCTTCATCGAACGGAGGTCACAAAGGCTTGACTGTTTTGAATCGTCATCGCGTGCGCTCGCGCCGCACGAGCAGCGCCTCTTCGATGAGGCCACTCACCCACTCGGCGCGCGCGTCCCAAGTGCCGCCCTCGACGGCTTGCTGCCGCTTGAGCGCGGCGCGCGGGTCGTCTTCGGCGAGCGCATCTTCGACCAACCGTAGGAACTCTTCGCGGCTGCGTGCGATGCGCAGCACGTCGCGCATCGGCTCGTACTCCGGCAGCGGCGAGATGACGACAGGCTTGCCCGTCGCAAGGTACTCGCGCACTTTGATGGCCGACCCGTAGCTCGTAAACGCGCGCTCAGTTTCCCACGGCAGCACGCACACATCAAACCCCGCCGCGTAGCGCGGAAGCTCTGCGTAAGGGACGGCGGGCAGGAAGTGCGTCGTCGCTAAAGACTCGACCTCGACGCCGCGCGACTTGTTGCCGATGAAGACCCACTGCCAACGGGGGCGCTCGACCGCCGCGCGTTTTATCAACTCCTGATCTATCAGCCACGGCTCAATCGCGCCGAAGTAGCCGAGGCGCGGGCGCGGGATGCGCTCGACCTCTGCGGCGACTTCGAGCGCGCCTGAACCGACCTGTGACCAGTGCTCGAAGTCTACGGCCTGCTCAAGAAGATAAGAGCGCTCGCGCCCTCTCTCAGCTTCATCGAGGAGCTTTCGCCCCGAGTAGAGGATGAGGTCTGCGTTATCAATCGCGTGTTCGTGGAGCCTTCTAATCGCCTCGGGGTCGGTCGCGTGATCCATCGAGTTCTCGTCGTACTTGTCCGACACCTGATAGACGACGAGCGACTCGTCGAGTCTCCCTATCATCTCGGCCGCGGTCGGGATGGCAATCCACAACACGGGACGCTCAAGGCCGCGTCGTCGCGCGAGCCCGCCGACCTGCGCCGCCAACAGCCGCCGGTTCGCCGCGCGCGCCACACGGCTCCCATAAAAAGGGAGCGCCGCGGGCGAGACGACCGTGATGCCCTCATCGGTCGTGCGCGCCAGCTTCGCATATGAACGGAGCTTGCGCGCCACACGCGGCAGCAAGTCTTTACTCCCCAGACCGGGCAGACCCATCGAGATCGAGTTCACAAACACCACGCGGTTGCCCGCGCGCGCGAACCGGCGCATGAGATGGTTCTTCGAGTGCGGGTGGTGATACCACCAATCCTCGCCGCCGAAACAGATGATGGAGTGTTCGCGGAGCATGTCGGTGCGGGCCGTGAAACGAAAGCAGGAGTATGTTTGTATAATAACGGCCACGCTGGCAAATCAGAATTCGCGTGGAGTCGAATTTCTAGCGAGAGCTTAAATGAACTTTCCCGCGCCCCGCACGCCGGATGACGAGCAGGGGCTTTCTCAAAATCATGCGAAGGACGCGCGAAGACGACGACGCAGTAGGATCGTCGCCTTCGGCCTTGTCTTCGTCGCGGCGCTCGGCGTCCGTCTGCTGTGCTGGAACGATGTGCGGTTCGAGGCGCGGAAGGTGCAGAGCGCAGTCACGCTGAACTACGAGAGCCAGGCGCGGCTGATACGAGAGAACGGCGCGGCCTCTCTCCTCGACCCCGCATCAACGACGAACGACCCGGACCTGCTCGGCCACCCGCCCGGATACCCGCTCGTGCTCGCGCTCGTCCACGGCGTCTTCGGCGAGAGCGATGCGGCGACGCAAATCTTTCAGGCCGTCTGCGACTCGGTGGCGGCGGCGCTCGTCTTTCTCATCGCGGCTGAGCTATTGCCCTTCGGCGTGGGACTCATCGCGGGCGCGCTCATGGCGTTTGCGCCGCAGCTGTGCTGGAACTCTCTGATGCTTCTGCCGGACACGTTGGCCGTGCTGCCGGTGCTGCTCACCGTCTATCTGCTGTTACGCGCACGCGCGGGGCGAGCCATCCTCAAGACGCTTGCGGCGGGCGCGCTCGTCGGCCTCTCCTGCTGGTTGAGGGCAAACGCGCTGCTGCTCGCGCCCTTCCTCGTGCTTCTCGTGCCGTCTCTTTTCGCGCGTGGCAAGCGGGTGCGTCCGGCGCTGGCGCTTGTGGGCGGCGCGCTGCTCATGGTCGCGCCGATGACCGTGCGCAATGCGGTCGTCTTCGGACACTTCATCCCCGTCTCGCTCGGCGCGGGGCAGACGCTTGTCGAGGGCATCGGCGACTACGACACCGCGCGCAGGTTCGGGCTTCCCAGTACGGACATGGAGTTGATGCGTTTGGAGGCTGATGAGAAGAATCGTCCCGACTATGCTTCGACGCTCTTCGGAGCGGACGCCGTCGCGCGCGACCGAGAGCGGACGCGGCGCGCGCTTGCGGTCGTCGGCGCGCATCCATTCTGGTTCGCGGGCGTGATGCTCAGGCGCGCGGCCTCGATGCTGCGTTTGGAGAGGACGCCGCTCGTCTCGACCGCGCCGGTCTCCGAAGGGTGGACGCGCGCGCCGCGATTGATTGTGCGCGCCGCGCAGAAGCTCTTCATCACGGCGCTCTTCCTGCCGCTCTATCTCGCCGGACTCGTTCTACTCCTGCACGCGCGGCGTTGGCGTGCGCTCGCCGCGCTCGTCGCCGTCCCCATCTACTACCTCTGCGTACAGTCGGCGCTGCACACCGAGTACCGATACGTGCTCGCCGTTCATTACTTCCTCTTCGTCTTCGCGGCCACCGCGCTTTATCACGCGTGGCTCGCGGCGCAGCACGTTTGGTCTGAGAGAATGCGGCGGCGTGAGGCTTGACGACCGATGTGTTTGACGAACGACGTGTTTGAAGACTGAGGTGTTTGAAGACCAGAGGTTTTAACTCTCAAACAGCTTCGCGGTGATGGCAGCGAGGTTCTCTTCGGCCTCGCGCCGGTACGCGGCGGCCCACGCTTCGGTCTCGCGCGCGTGCTCACCGGACAACGCGCGCTTGAGTTGTTCGATGAGCCCTTCAACGTCGCCGAAGTCATAGAGCAGCATGCCGCGCGTCTCGCCCGCGCGCGTTGCAACGACCGGAAGCCCGCACCAGATTGCCTCGACGCGCGACAGCCCGTAGCTCTCATGCGCGAAGCCGCGCACGAACGCATCGCTCCGACGCAGAACACGGAAGACGTGCGGGTGCGCGACGTTCCTCATCACCGTGATCCATTCACGGCCGCGCAAGACCTCTTCGCGGTAAGCACTGTCAGATGCGAAGTCGCCGTCAAGAAGCACGAGCCCGATGTCATCGCCCGTCTCGCGCCGGAGTCGTTCGACTGCGCGCGCGGCGTCGAGAAAGCCGTACTCGTGGATAAAGGCTCCGATTGAGCAGACTCTTCTCGCGCGTCGCGTATAATCCGCGAGCGATGCTTCAAGCACGGCGGGCAGACGCTCTCCCGCGTCGTCGAGGGAAATGGGTAGCAGGCTCTTGATGACCGAGACCTTTTGGCCGACGCGCACATCTTCGCGTAGCCAACGCCCCAACTCTTCGCCGACGACGACGAACTCCGAGACGCCGCCCGTCGCGAGCCGGAAGAGCGCGCGGCGTGTGCGCGTAAATTTTTTGTAGCGCGAGGGGAGCGACCCGTCGTGAAGAATCTTCACCCACTCGAAACCGAGCAGGCGTTTTAGCATCAGCCAGACGGGCACGAGCGCGCTCGGGTACTCTAAGAGGAAGTGCGTGCAGTCGGCGATGCGCGCCGCGCGCCCCTCGCGCACGAGCAGCGGGACTAGGTCGCGCCGCTTGTCTCGCATGAAGTGAACGCGCGCGCCGCGCACCTCCTCTTCGCCGTAAGCCCAGAGCCGCAGGCCGCGACTCGCGAGGTGCGCAAAGAGCGTGCTGGTGTAAATTGAGACCCCGCCGTATGGCGGCGGATACGGGCCCAGCAGTACGACCTTTTTGCTCATCTTGAATCCGGGGCGCAATCGAACCGGCACTCTACTGATGGACGGACAGCATTCTTCTCAAGACCATCGCGGCGGCGCGGCGCGCGTCTCAGTCGTCGTGCCGTCATATAACCACGCGCCTTTCGTCGAAGCGGCGCTCCGCTCAATCTTCAAGCAGACGTATGCGCCCGCTCATCTCGTCGTCATAGACGACGGCTCGCGCGACGGTTCGCCGCAACTCATCGAGAGAGTGCTTGCCGACTGTCCCTTCCCCTGCGAGTTTATCGTGCGCGAGAACCGGGGCCTGTGCGCCACGCTCAACGAGGGACTGAGCAAAACCGTTGGGACTTACTTCGCTTACCTCGGCTCGGACGACCTGTGGCTGCCCGGCTTCCTCGCCGCACGTGTCGCGCTGCTCGAAGGGCGAAAGCGAGCGGTGCTCGCCTACGGTCACGCCTTCCTCGTTGACGCGCGCGGCGGGGTCGTGGACTGCACGCTCGACTGGGCGCATTACCGGGACGGCGATGCGCGCCGAATGCTGCTTGAAGAGACATACGCGCCGATGAGCCCCACTGTCGTGTACCGTCGCGCTGATGTGGAGCGGCACGGCTGGAACGAGCGAGCGCGGCTCGAAGACTACGAGCTTTACCTGCGTCTGAGCGTCGAGGGCGAGTTCGCCTTCGACCCGCGCGTGCTCTCAGCATGGCGACGACACGGCTCGAACACCAGCCGCGACTTTGTCTGGATGATCGAGGCGCGGCTCGAAGCACAACGCTCGGCCGCCCCACACCTCGGCCTGAGCCGCGCGGAGCTTACGCGATACCAGCGCGCGCTCAACTTCGCCGGAGCGGAAGACCTCCTGCGACTTGGCGACAAAAGCGCCGCGCTCAAATTCCTGCGCGGCAGCTTGCGCGGCGCGCCCTCGGCCGCTGCGCTCGCGCGTGTCGCCCTGCGCCTCTTCGCGCCTCACTCACTCTTCGAGCGGCGCATGCGCCGTCGTCAAGCGAACGCCGCGGAGCGTTACGGAGGAATGCTGAGTGATGAATGATGAATACAAAGCAGCTTGCTTCTTATTCATCATTCATCATTCATCACTCCGGATTCAGAACCCGGCTCAATCCAACGCTCGTACCAGAGGCTCAGGTTGAGGAGCGCCCAGAGATGGAAGCCCCAGTCGCGCGCGCCGCGTCGGTGCTCGTCGAAGAGGCGCGCGATGAATCGGTAGTCAAAGAAGCCGCGCCGCCTGAGCGTCGAGTCCATCACGCGTGATTCAAGCTCGGCCGCCGCGCGACCGCGAAACCATGTCTCGACCGGGGCACCGAAGCCGCGCTTGCGTCGATAGAGCACGTCGCGCGGCAGCACGTCTTCGAGCGCGCGTTTCAAAACGTGCTTGCCGCTGCGACCTTCGACCTTCAGAGCGCGCGGCACGCCCATCGCGTACTCGACGAGATGATGGTCGAGGAAAGGCACGCGCGCTTCGATTGATGCCGCCATCGTCATCTTGTCAACGCGCATGAGCAGCAACTCCGGCAGCCGCAGCTTCAACTCCAGATACGTCATGCGCGCGAGAAAGTCCGACGCGGGACGCTCGCGCTCGACGCGCTCAAGGTCTTCGCGCACGACCTCGTAAGAAGAGAGCCCGCCGCATCGCTCCTTCAACTCCTTCGAGACAAGCGCCGCCTTGAGCGTCTCGTCGAAGACGACGGCCGCGCCCCAGAATAGCGCCTCGTCGGCTCCGAGTCGTCGCACAAGCTCGGCCGCCTCGGCGTTGCGCGTCGCCCTCGCAACCAACGGCCGTGCCAACGCGCTCGCCGCGCGTCGGGCGAGTCGCGGCGCACGCTCCGCGCGTCGCCAGAAGCGTTCGTAGAGCCGAAGGTACTTGACGTACTTGTCATAGCCGCTGAACAACTCGTCCGCGCCTTCGCCGACCTGCACGACGACGGTGCCCGACTCGCGCGCGAGCTTCGCGACGTAGTAGAGCGGCACGCAGACGGGGTCGGCCAGCGGCTCGTCCTGATGGAAGACGAGTTCGGGGAGGAAGTCGAGCATCTCACGTTCGCCTATCAAGACCTCGTGATGGTTCGTGCCAAAGCGCACGGCCGTCGCGCGCGCCGCGTCAAGCTCGTTCAACTCTTCGTGGTCATGGTAAGCGACGGTAAAGGTCTCGACAGGGCGCGACATCTGCTCGGCCATCAGCGCGACGTTAGCCGACGAGTCAACTCCGCCCGAGAGGAAGACGCCGAACGGCACGTCCGCCATCATCCGTTTCTTTATTGACTCGCGCAGCAGCCGCAGAATCTCGGCGCGGTACTCCTCTTCACGAGTAGGGCGCGCGCCGTTCGCGGGTGGCATGGGTGGAAGCGCGTCCCAGTAACGTATCGTCTCGACATGGCCGTCGCGTCCGAAGACCAGCATGTGCCCGGCGGGTATTTTGCCTGTGCCGCGAAAGAGCGTGCGCGGCGCGGGCGCGGTCAGGAATGAGAGATAGTGATAGAGCGACTGCTCGTCCACCTCGGCCGTCACTTCCGGGTGCGCGAGGATAGCCTTTATCTCTGAGGCGAAGACGAGCCTGCCGCTCGCGTGGTGAAAGTAGAGTGGCTTGACCCCGACGCGGTCGCGCGCAAGCACCAAGCGACCGCGCGCCGAGTCCCACAAAGCGATGGCGAAGTCGCCCTCTATCTCGTTGATGAAGTCGAGGCCGCGCTCTTCGTAGAGATGTATGATCGTCTCGCTGTCGGTGCGCGAGTGATAAGCGTGGCCGCGTCGCTCAAGCCCTTCGCGCAAGGTCGCGTGGTTATAAATCTCGCCGTTAAAGACGAGCCACACGCCCGCCTCAGCGCACCCGCGCATCGGCTGATTGCCCGCGCGCGAGAGGTCAATGATCGAGAGTCGTCGGAAGCCGAGCCCGAGACGGCCCTCGTCAAGAATCTCAGCGCCCACATCGTCCGGCCCGCGATGCGGCATCCGGTCGCGCATGCGCTCGACGAGCGCGCGCCCGACGCGCCCCTCCGCCGCCCCATACTCCCAGACCCCGCAGATGCCGCACATAATTTTAACTGTCGGAAGAAGCAGTCAGCTCGTCTCGCAAACGCGCCAGCAACTCTAAACGTGCGCCGTCGTCTTCGCCAGCGCAGACGGGCATGAGCAGCCAGCGTGCCTTGAGCGGCGCACTCGCGCGCAACGTCCAGACAGCGGCGAATGATTCAACCTTCGAGCCGTACTCGCGCGAAGACCAGCGCGGCTCGACCGTCAAGCCTTCAAGTCCGTCGAGCGAAGTGATGACGAGCCTTGCGCCCGTCACGTTGTCGCGAATCTCGACGGCCACACTGTCTTGAATCCGCGTGTCAGATGCGTTGAGTAGCTTCACTTCGCGCTCCGGCGCGGCGTGGAAGACGAAGCGAAAGTCATGCGCGCCCGTGCCCGTGAGCGCGTCGTTGATGAGCCAGTAGCGTTCGCGTTTGTCGAAGAGCACTGTGCGTTGATGTGTGATGGGCCCGGCCTTCAGGCGCGCGTAGCCGTGATGCTCGGCGGAGGCCGCGTCGCGCACTTCGCCGGGCTCGAAGCTGACGAGGCGCGCTTGTGCTTCGTCGCCGTTGAAGAAGGGCGCGTCTTCGTTCGTCGTGTTCTGCTCCGCGCCGTCAACCTCAACCGTCGAGTGATAGCGGGTCGAGCGGAAGAGTTGTCGCGCTCTCGTGTCCGACGTGTAGACATACGTGCCGGGGTCTGCGATGAAGCTCACGCCGCAGGCCGAGACTTCAACGGCAAGCGCGTCGTTGTGGCCGTGCGCGCCGCGCCCGCCGAGTCCCGCCCCGCTTGCGTTCAGCAACAGGTACATATCGCCCTCGCGCAACACGCACATGCCCGCGTGCGCGAAGGCTTCCGACTTTGACGACGGCGCGTTCGCGGTCTTCAACTCCGCGTAGGCGCGAACGCCTTCCGCGCCGAGAAGCCAGAAGACCTCTTCCGGCGGCTCCGCCGAGAGTTTGAAGCGCGGCTCTTTGAAGAGGGCCGCGCCGACGGCGAGGAGATATGCGTGGTCGTCCGCATCGCGTCGCGTGATGGGCAAGACCCGTCCGCCATCCGTGTCGCCGACGAGCGGCGCGCGCCCGTCGGGACGCATGTAGGCGCGCGCGTATTCGAGCATCGAGCGCAGACGCCGCCAGTGCTTCTCTTCAATCTCGATTCCGTTCTCGCGACAGAGAACGAAGGAGTAAAGGAACAGCTCCGCGACGAAACGATGATAGCCGGTCGAGGCTTCGCCGTCCGCGCCGTCGGGCAAGACCTGACTGTCAAGCTCGCGCAGAAGCTCCGCGAGTGCGAACGCGCGCCAGCCCGCGGCCTCGCTCAACTCAGGCACACAGACGCCGAGCCACAGCAGCCCCGTCACATCCGAGAGGTAATGATTGCCCGTAGCGATGTAAGAGTATTCGAGGTTGCGGCGGATGTGACGGCCATGCGCGTCGAAGAGCGAGAGAAGTGTTGCGAGTCTCTCTTCATTCAGCGCGGGCGAGCGCCTGAACAGCCGCAACGCCGCAAGCAGATTCATCGCGCGCAACGAAACCTCCATCGCGCAAGCCCAGTTGGGCCCGAAGCCGACAGGGTTCTGCGCGCGCCAGCCCTCGACCTGCGCGAAGAACTCTTCGGCCAATGTCTCGTCGCGCGCGAGCGCGTAAGCTCGCCCCAGCGTGAGCAGTTGACCGAGCCTGCTCAACTCCCAGAGCACGCGCACGTCCGAACCATCGCCGCGCACGAGTTGCACGTCCGCGTGATAAGCGAGCGGCCAGCGCGCGCCCGACGCGGGGTCGCGCCGCCAGTCAATTGACGCGCCGAAATCCAGATGCCCATACCCGAGCAGCGGCCAGCGATGCGCGGCTACAGCGCGCGCCTCTTTCATTAACCCGGCCACACTCCCCGCGAGATATGCGCGCCCGCTTTCGTCTTCGACCTCCTCGAAGCCCGCGAAGAAACGCGGCGACGTGCGCGCGCGGAAGTGTGCCGGAAGTTCCGCGCCGCTCATACGCGCGAACTCTGGCGCGAGTCGCGCCGCAGGGATCGTGCCGCCCGGTGTTTGCTCGCGCAGCGCGGCGCGCTCGCGCCGACGACGCAACGCGACGACGCCGCGCCTGCCCATCTCAAACAACGCCGCGCGCGCACTGACACGCCCGCGCAACGCACGTTTAATTTTAAGACTGATGCTCATGCAACGGCGGCCAGTTTACAAACGCGTGTCGGGCGGTTCAAGCTTCAAGGCTTTAAAAGAACGGACGCGCCGCCTTCCGTGCCGTTTGACGCTTCAAGTATGGCTGGCTAGACTTGCCAGTCCGCGCCCGCAGCCCGGCATCGTCAGTGAGAGCGGGGCGAGGCGGAACGAGAAGCGATGATTCCTGAAACCAGCGAGACGACGGGGAGCGGTCTGCCTTTGACGCAGACGGGCGGCACGAGTGCGCTCTCTACGGATGCGGCGACGCTCGCGGGATTGCCGCACGTGCGCATACGTCCCGAAGAGTCGGGCGTGCAGCTCAACCTCAGTGACGTGTGGGCTTATCGAGAGCTGCTCTACTTTCTCACGTGGCGCGACATCAAGGTACGTTACAAGCAGACGTTGATGGGCGTCGCGTGGGTCGTCGTCCAGCCACTGCTTACGATGCTCATCTTCACGCTCATCTTCACACGGTTCGTGCGTCTTGCAGAGGGCGCGATACCTTATCCGCTCTTCGCCTACGCGGGGCTGCTGCTGTGGACGTTCTTCTCGGTCTCGATAACTTCGGGGACGAACAGCCTCATTAGCAACACGAGCCTCGTCACCAAGGTCTACTTCCCGCGCGCCTTCATCCCGGCGGCGGCGGTCGGTGCGGGCCTCGTTGACCTCTGCGTCGGCTCGGTGCTGCTGCTTGCGCTCGCCGCTTACTATCGCGTTCACGTGACGTGGGGGATTCTTCTGCTTCCATTCTTCGTGCTGTTGGCGGGCGGGCTCGCGCTCGGTGTGGGGATGGTCTCGTCGGCGCTCACGGTCAGGTATCGCGACCTGCGCCACACACTCCCCTTCCTCTTGCAGCTTTGGATGTTCGCCTCGCCGGTCATCTATCCTGTGAGCGTTGTGCCCGTGCGCTGGCGCTGGCTGCTCGCGGCTAATCCGATGACGGGCATACTCGAAGGCTTTCGCGCCGCGCTCACGGGCACGGGTTTCGACTGGCCGCTCATCGCCGTGCCCGCCTTAGTCGCGCCGCTGCTGCTCGTGCTTGCCTTCTTCCTCTTCCGCCGATTGGAAGACACCTTCGCCGACATTATTTAAACGATGGAACCTGTCGTCGTCCGAGTCGAGAACGTGAGCAAGCGCTACCGCATCGGTGCGCTGCATCCCGGCTATGATTCGTTCCGTGAAGCTCTGGCCGGAGCGGTCGCCGCGCGGCTCAGGCGTTTGAAGCGAGGCGGCAACGACGGCCGCAGCGAGACGCTGTGGGCGCTCAGCGAGGTTAACCTCGAAGTGCGGCGCGGCGAGATTCTCGGCATCGTGGGGCGCAACGGCGCGGGTAAATCGACGCTGCTCAAAATCCTCTCGCGCATCACGCGCCCGACCGCGGGCGAGGTCGAAATCTTCGGCCGCGTCGGCTCGCTCCTCGAAGTCGGCACGGGCTTTCATCCAGACCTGACGGGTCGCGAGAACATCTATCTCAACGGCGCGATTCTCGGCATGAGAAAGGTCGAGATAGAGAACAAGTTCGACGAGATCGTCGCCTTCTCCGAGCTTGAGAGATTCGTCGAGACGCCGGTCAAATTCTATTCGTCGGGGATGTACGTGCGGCTCGCCTTCTCGGTCGCGGCGCACCTTGAGCCCGAGGTGCTCATCATGGACGAGGTGCTCGCCGTCGGCGACATGGCCTTTCAACAGAAGTGCCTCGACAAGATGCACGAGATACGCCAACAGGGTCGCACCATCTTCTTCGTTTCGCACAACCTGCCCGCGGTGACACGTCTGTGCAAGCGCGCCATCCTGCTCGAAGCGGGCCGCCTCGTCGCCGAGGGGCCGCCGCATGAGGTCGTCAACCGCTACCTGAGTTCGAGTTGGAAGGCGGGCGCGGAGCGCGTGTGGGATGACGACGGAGAAGCGCCCGGCGACGGCACGGTGCGACTGCGCCGCGTGCGCGTCTGCGACGACGAGGGACGCACGGCCGCCGCCGTTGACGTGCGCCGCCCCACACACATCGTCATCACTTACGACGTGCTTGAAGAGGGGCACGCGCTCACGCCCGTCATCGAGTTGTACAACGATGAAGGCACCGAGGTCTTCAGCACGCACGACACGGGCGACGAGTGGCGCAGGCGCGCGCGCCCGCGCGGTCGCTACACGAGCGCCGTTACGCTGCCCGGCAACCTGCTCGCCGAAGGGAGCCTCATCGCGCACGTCTCGATAATGTCGCACTTTCCGTCTACAATCCTGCACGCGCGCGCGAAGAACGCGGTCGCCTTTCAAGTCCTTGACGAGCCGGGCGGCGTCTCGGCGCGCGGCGACTATGTCGGGCCGATGCCGGGCGTCGTGCGTCCCCTGCTCTCGTGGGAGACGCGCGCCGACGGTGCGGCCGAAAGCTGAAGCCGCCACGCGCGCGCTCGGACGCGCTCTCCAATGAAAGAGAGACTACGCGACAGACTTACTCTCGCTCAGAAGCTGCGACTCAAGCGCGCCGTCTTCGCGCCCGTGGGCTGGGCGCTCCGTCTTTCCGCGCACGTCTACAACTTCGCCCGGCGCATCGCGCGTAGCGCGGAGGCCAACGGCCTCGACCTGCGCCGCGCCTTCGACGTGAAGACGAGGCCGGGCCCGCCGCACGCGCTAGGATGGGGCGCGGCCGACTTTCTCTTCCTCGCGCGCACCGCGTCCGGCCGGAGTCTCGAAGGGCTTGACCCCGCACGCCCCGTCAACGCGTCCGTCATCATCCCCGTCTTCAACAAATCCGAGTTCACCTTTCAATGCCTGCGCTCGCTGCTGCGCGAAGTTGACTTCACCTCGACAGAGGTTATTGTCGTTGACAACGCCTCGACCGACGAGACGCGCGAACTCCTCTCTCACTTTCGCGGGCTCGTGCGCGTCATCGAGAACGAAGAGAACCGGGGCTTTGTGGACGCGTGCAATCAGGGCGCGGCCATCGCACGCGGCCGTTATCTCGTCTTCCTCAACAACGACACGGTCGTCCTGACGGGCTGGCTCGAAGCGCTCATCGAGTGTGCCGAGCGCGACCCGAACGCGGGCGCTGTCGGCTCGATGTTCCTCTACCCGGACGGGAGGATTCAGGAGGCGGGCGCGGTCGTCTGGTCGAACGGCCAAGCGTTCCACTACGGATGGGGCGGCTCGCCCGAAGACCGCCGCTACACGTTTGCGCGTGAGGTTGATTACTGCTCGGGCGCGTCGCTTCTGGTTCGCAAAGAACTGTTCGACCGGCTCGGCGGCTTCGACCGGCGCTACGCGCCCGCCTACTATGAGGACACAGACCTCTGCATGGGCGTCCGCTCGCTCGGCAAAAAAGTTATCTACCAGCCGCACTCGCGTCTCTATCACTTCGAGGGCGGGACGGCGGGCAACGATATGAGCGCGGGCTTCCGTCGCTATCAACTCATCAACCGCGACAAGTTCTATGACAAGTGGCGCGACGTGCTCAAGCGCGAGCATTACGCGGAAGATGCATCGCGTGCCGAGAGCGCGGCCAACCGCAAGTGGGGCACGCAGGTCGCTATCTTCGACGACCGCATCCCGACGCCCGACCGCGACGCGGGCAGCGCACGCATGCTCTACGTGCTGCGCGCGCTCTCCGAATGGTGTCATCCCGTTCTGATTACGACGAGCAAGCAGGTCTGGCCCGTCTACGAAAAGCTTTTGTGGAAAGAAGGAGTCGAGACGGCTTCGGCGCTCGACCTTCGCCGCCTGATGCGTGAGAGGCGCTTTCGCGTGGCCGTCATCAGCCGCGCGGACGTGGCCGAGGCTTTACTCGGGCCCATCCGCCGCGCAGACCCGCGCGTGAAGATCGTCTTCGACACGGTAGACGTTCACTTCGTTCGTCTCGTGCGTGAAGCCGAGCTTATGGGCGACCCCGTGACTGCGCGTGGGGCCGAGCGATACCGTAAGGTCGAGACGCGGCTCGCGCGCGGGAGTGATCTCGTCTGGTGCGCCTCGTCCGCCGACATGGAAGCGTTGGAGCGCGAGTCGCCCGGCATCCATTCGGTGGTCGTCCCGACCGTTCACCCGCTGCGCGAGCGAGGGCTAAAGTTCGACGAGCGACAACATCTTCTCTTCGTCGGCAACTTCAGCCACCGCCCGAACACGGACGCCGTCAACTTCTTCGCGCGTGAAGTGCTGCCGCTCGTGAGAGAGTCGCTGCCCGGAGTCGAGCTGATGGTGGTCGGCGACAACGCGCCGCCCGAGTTCTCGGCATTTGAGGCGGAGGGCGTGCGCGTGCTCGGTTACGTTCCCGACATCGCCCCGCTGTTTGCGCGCAGCCGCGTCTTCGTCGCGCCGCTGCGCTTCGGCGCGGGGATGAAGGGCAAGATCGGCGACGCGCTGGCCTACTCTCTCCCGGTAGTTACGACCAGCATCGGAGCCGAAGGGATGAGCCTGCGCGACGGCGAAGAGGCGCTCATCGCAGACACGCCCGCCGACTTCGCCAAAGCGGTCGTGCGCCTCTATCTTGACGCCGAACTCTGGCAGCGTCTCTCCTCAAACGCTCAAGCGCACGTCGAGCGACTCTTCTCGCCGCGCGTCGTCGGCCGTGTCGTCAACGACTCTGTCCGAAGTCTCTTAGGACATTTTGAAGAGTCGCTGACCGCGCCGCTTGCGGCGGCGAGCGCGCGGGATGAATCTCCGACCTGACAAAGCGCGTCTCTCATCCTCCTTCAATCCACCGCTTCGGCAACCCGTAGCGCGCCCGCAACCGATTTATAACTTTTCCTGTGGGCAGCATGTCCGGCGTTAAGGACATCAAAGCACAGGAAGACTCCGGCCTGTGGTTCGTTCGGCGCGCGGAGATGATTTGCCGGCCGAACATACCGCGGGCCTTTATTGCAGGATAAACATGAAAGAGCAGCTACAGACTTTAACCGACGAAGAGGCCACCATCGTCACGACCGACGAAGACCAGACGCTCGTCGCGCCGCGCTTCGACGATGAAGAGACGCTCGTTGCGCGTCACGTCGTCCCGCTCGAAGCGGTCGAAGATGGCGCGCGCCACGCCGCGCCCTCCGCTCCAAGCGCCATGCGCCGCAGGTGGCCGCTCGCGCTCATGCTCGCCTCTGTGCTCATCGGCGGCGTGCTCGGCGGCGCGGGGCTCTACTTCTACCAGAGGCATTCGGGCGACGACACCGCGCCCGCCGCCTCGACTTCTCAAACGGATACTTCAGCCGACGCCTCGCAGCCCGCTCCCGCGACGGAAGCGAACCCAACGCCCGACGCACGAACACAAGAGACTACAACCAACGCGCAGGCCGACGGCGCACAGCCCGCCGCGCACGAAGACGCCAAGCAGCCCGCGACTGACTCCGTTGTTGCCGCGACTGACTCCGGCAAAGCCGTGCGCACGCGCGACGCCGAAAACATCCCGGCTACCGAACGGCGCGACGCACCTGACGAGAGCCGAGGAGCCGTCGCCCCGAAGCACGGCAAGAAGGGCGAGCACGACGAAGAGAGCGCGCACACAGGCCGCAGCGCCAACCGAGACGCTCCCATCTCGCGCGCGTATGACCACACCGGCAACGGCGAGGCTCGCCGCGTGGACACGATCATCTACCGGCCCCGCCGCGCCGAGCGCCGCGACCGCACGCGACGCGATACGGCAGACGACTCTGACCGACTCCGCAGAATCTTTGAAGGAGCACCGGAATGAAAGGATGAAGGATGAAGTAAGAGCAGTTAAGCCTTCACTTCATCCTTCATCCTTCCTTTCCCTCCTCTCACCTTTAACCTAAAATTCGTGACGTGAAGCGCGAGCGTGTGGACAGGCTTTTGGTGGAGCGTGGTCTGGCTCCGACGCGCACACGCGCGCAGGCGCTCGTGATGGCCGGGCGCGTGCTCGTCGGCGAGCGGCGTGTCGAGAAGGCTTCCGAGACTTTCGCGCCCGACGCGCCGTTGCGCGTGCGCGGTGGCGACGACCCGGCGGCGCGCTACGTCGGACGCGGTGGGTTGAAGCTTGAGCGGGCGCTCGTCGAGTTTCAGATAGACCCGACGGGCTTCGTCTGTCTTGACGTGGGCGCTTCGACGGGCGGCTTCACCGACTGCCTGCTTCAGCACGGCGCGCGCCGCGTCGTCGCCGTGGATGTGGGGCACAACCAGATTGATTGGCGGCTGCGCACAGACCCGCGCGTCGAGGTGCGCGAAGGCGTCAACGCACGCCACCTCAAGGCCGAAGAGTTCGTCGAGCGTTTCGACCTCGTGACGATGGACGTGTCTTTTATCTCGGCGACGAAAATACTGCCCGCGCTCGTCGGGCTCTTGAAGGAGGGCGGGCGCGTCGTCGTCCTCGTCAAGCCGCAGTTTGAAGTCGGGCGCGGTGAGGTCGGCAAGGGCGGCATCGTGCGCGACCCCATCCAGCACGCGCGCGTCGTCGAAGAGGTCAACGCCGCGGCGCTCGCGCTTGGCCTGCGCGTCGGCGGCGTCACCGACTCGCCCATCACCGGAGCCGACGGCAACCGCGAGTTCCTCGCGCACTATGAACGCGATAAGGAACGATGAGTTCTTACTTTTCGGGTGGGCCGTTCGGCCCCCGGCAGTAGTAGACTATCAGCAGCACCGTGCCCGTGAGAACGAAGAGGAAGATGACGATGAGCAGTGCGATGGAGAGCATTGTGAGAGGAGTGTAGCATGCGAAAGTTGACGGAAGCGGAGGCGGTCGCGCGGCTCAAGCAGGGCAAGGCAGCCTTTCAGACGCACGTCAAATTCAACTTCGAGCACAGGGCGCTCGACTGCCGCATGTGCCCGACGCCGGGCGTGTGCTGCACCGACGCGCACTTCGTCAACGTCCACATCACACGGCTTGAAGCCGTCGCCATTCGCGAGATGCTTGCGCGCACGCCGCGTCTGACCGTAGACGAAAGACGTGCTGTTTACACTCGCGCACGCGAGGCGGTCACGCGCTACGACCTGCGCGCCGGGGGCGACACCTTCGCGCAGACCTTTGCATGCCCTCTCTTTGTGAAGGGGACGGGCTGCCTCGTCCACCAGCGCGCAAAGCCCGCGCCGTGCGTCCAGCACGCATGCTATGAAGATTGGTCGGACGTGCCGCCGCTCTCTTTGCAGTGGCGCGAGGAGCGACACATCGAGCAGCTCAACACGGATGTTTACGGCTCGGCTTGGGAGTGGCTGCCGCTCCCCGTGTGGCTCACGCTCGTTGACCCCGACTCGGACGGCGCAGAGCTTCAAAGCCTCGCGCGCGTGTGGGGGTCGCGGCGCGATAAAGGAGACATGCGGCGCGCACACGAAGGACGGCGGCGACCCGGCTCGCGTGCCGGGAACAGAACTTTGCCCGTCCTGCGCGCGTAAAGTTCGGCGGAAGCAAGGAAGCAAAAGGAAGCAACGGCCGCCACACTTAACGTTAATCCGAAAACGTCCGACGCGACGACAGCCCGAGACATGGAGGTCTTATGTTCTGCGCATACTGCGGCACCGAATCCACACGGGGATTGAACTACTGCAAGCGGTGCGGCGGGAGCCTCAACGCACCCGCGCAGGCAGACGCGCCCGCGCCGATGGAACGCCAAGCGTTATCGGCCGGAACTACTTGGGCCGCGGGGGTGACGATGATGATGCTCGTCGTCATGGGGCTCGCCTTCATGTCCGGCATGATAAGAGACCTGATTCACTCGGGGCTTACGCCGGACGCGGTGGTCGTTATCATGATGTGCGGCATGCTGACCATCCTCGGCAGTCTCTTCATGCTGACGCGCTTCTGGATGCGCGTGCTCGGCGGCCGTAGCGGAACGACCGTGAAGTCGCTCCCCGGCGCGCGTCTATCTCACACGAACGAACTCGGCCCCGCGCGCTTCGACGCGCTCCCCGACGCACCCGCGCACAGCGTCACTGAACAGACCACACGCACGCTCGAACACGCAAACAAACGATGAACGCCGCAACGAGGAACTGAAAGACTAATTGTATTCAGTTCCTCGTTGCGGCGTTCATCGTTTCACTTGACCCCCTGCAACACACGCGGCTATCATCCGCGCAAGTTTTCGCGTCACTTCGAGCCCTATTTTCAACTCTTCGCCGGGACTTCCGCGTGTGCGCCGGGTTCTCGTCGCGCGCCGCCTTTAGAGTCGTGGGGCAGGTCTTCTCCGCCCCGTCTCTTTCGTATGGAAAAACTGTCCGTCCGACGCATCGGCGTACTCGTCAAGCCGAACCAGCCCGAGGCGCTACAGACCATCTGCCGCCTCGTTGAGTGGTGCGCGGGGCGAGGCATCGGGGTTGTGGGCGGGCCACGCCTTGAGCGCGAGCGCATCGAGACGGAGACGGGCTGCGCCGTCGAGGCCGTGCCGCACGAAGAGCTTGTCAGAAGCGTTGACCTCATCGTCGTGCTCGGCGGCGACGGGACGATGATCGGTGCGGCGCGCATGGTCGGCGAGGCGGAGACGCCCGTGCTCGGCGTCAACTTCGGCACGCTCGGCTATCTCGCGGACTTCACCGTCGAGGACATGCTCCCGTCGCTCGACGCGGTGATTGCGGGCGACTACACGATTGACCGCCGCCTCATGCTCGCGGCGACCGTCTATCGCGGCGACGAGCGTCTGATGCACGACCGCGTTCTTAACGACGTGGTCATCTCGAAGTCGGCGCTTGCGCGCATCATCGAAATCGAGACGTATGTGGGCGAGAAGTTCGTCAACTGCTTTCGCGCCGACGGGCTCATCATCTCGACGCCGACGGGCTCGACCGCCTACAACCTTTCGGCGGGCGGCCCCGTCATCTATCCCTCGATGAGCGCCGTGGTGATTACGCCCATCTGCCCGCACACGCTCTCGAATCGCCCGCTCGTCGTCCCTGACGACGTGGAGTTCGAGCTAATCTTAAAGACGCCGCGCGAAGAGGTCGCGCTCACGCTCGACGGGCAGGTTGGCATGGCGCTCGAATACGAAGACCGCGTCCGCGTGCGCAAGAGCCACACCGGCTTCAACCTCATACAGGCGCACACGCGCAACTACTTCGACGTTCTGCGGAACAAACTGAAATGGGGGCGGTGAGGAAGGGATGAATGATGAAGGGTGAGAGATGAAGGAAAGACAAACTGCTTTTCTTCATCCCTCATCATTCATCATCCATCCCTCATCCCTTGACATATGGCTGAGGAAACAAAGGGCGAGTTGGGGAGCGCGGCGGGGGAGACGCGGCGGAGGCCGTGGTGGAGGCTTTCGCTGACGGCGTGGATTATGATTGGGCTGGTGGCGGGTGGCGTGCTCGGGTACTTCAAACCCGATTGGGGCAACGCCGTCTTCTTCCTGCGAGACATCTTCCTGAACCTCATCAAGTCGGTTATCGCGCCGCTCGTCTTCTCTACGCTCGTCGTCGGCATCGCGGGCGGCGGCGATCTCAAGAAGGTCGGGCGCATGGGCGCGAAGGCGCTCATCTACTTCGAGGTCGTCACCACGGCCGCGCTCTTCATCGGGCTCGCGGTCGTCAATCTCGTCCGACCCGGCGTGGGCGTTCAACTCGTCGCGTCGAGCACCGAGATCGCCACGAAGATCGGCGAGAACCATCCAAAGACGCTCGTTGAAACGCTCGTGCACATCTTTCCCGCGAGCATCGTTGACTCGATGGTGCGCGGCGACGTGTTGCAAATCGTCGCCTTCTCGGTGCTCTTCGCGATGGCCGTCTCGGCGATGGGCGAGCGTGGCCGTCCCATCCTTCGCGCCTGCGAGAGCCTGTCGCAGATCATGTTCAAGTTCACGAGCTACGTGATGATGTTCGCGCCCATCGGCGTCGGCGCGGCGATGGCGCACACGGTGGCGACGCAGGGCTTAGGCGTGCTGAAGAATCTGGGGATGCTCATCGGCTCGCTCTACCTCGCGCTGGTCGCCTTCATCGTCATCGTGCTCGGCGCTGTCGCCCTCATCGCGCGCGTGCCCATAAGGAAGTTCGTCAAGGCGGTGCGCGAGCCTGCGACCATCGCTTTCGTGACGACGAGCAGCGAGTCGGCTCTGCCGAAAGCGATGGAGGTGATGGAGCGCCTCGGTGTTCCGCCGCGCATCGTCGGGTTCGTGATGCCGACGGGCTACAGCTTCAACCTCGATGGAACAACTCTGTATCTGGCGATGGCGTCGGTCTTCGTCGCGCAGGCGGCCGAAGGGTCGGGCTTCCCGCACATGGGCTTTGCTCAGCAGGTCGTGATGATGTTGACCTTGATGCTCACGTCCAAAGGCGTGGCGGCGGTGCCGCGCGCCTCGCTCGTCATATTGCTTGCGACCTTGAACTCGTTCGTGCCCGGATGGGGGCCGCTCGGCGTGGCCGTCATCTTCGGCGTGGACGAGTTGATGGACATGGGGCGGACGTGCGTCAACGTCGTCGGCAACTGTCTCGCCACCGTTGTCGTCGCGCGTTGGGAGGGCGAGTTCGACGACGCCCGCGCTCGTGTCTTCGGCACGCCCGAAGAGGTCACGTTCGATCTCAAGAGCGGCGAGCCCGCCTTTGCGCAGGCGGCGAAGATGGGTGATTGAAGACGTGCGAACACAAGTCTTGATACTCCCGTAAAACTTCCGGCAGAAGAGGGGCATAAGCTGGCCCGTTGCGTCGGCAGGTGCGGTGTGCCCGTGCGGGCACATCGAGCAAGAGGAGCAAAGCGATGATCTTCCCCATCGGCGACGATAACAGCGGGCGCGTGACTACGCCCTACGTCAACTACCTGCTCATCGCCGCCAACGTTCTCGTCTTCGCTCTCTTTCAGGGGCTCGGGTCGAACGACCGCTTCACATACGCGTGGGCGACCGTGCCGGGCGAGATCGTCACGGGGCGCGACATCACGACGCGCGACCGCGAGGTCGAGGTCGCGCCGACGGGTCAGAGAGTGCAGATACCGGGTTTGCAACCGACGCCCGGCAGCGTCTACCTGACGCTGCTCACGTCGATGTTCATGCATGGCGGCTTCATGCACCTGTTCGGCAACATGCTCTTCCTCTGGATATTCGGAGACAACCTTGAAGACCGTCTGGGGCATGCGAGGTATCTCATCTTCTATCTTGTGTGCGGGATAATCGCTTCGCTCTCACACGTCTTCTCGACCGTGGCGTTGAGCGGTGGCGGGCCGGGGCTGCTCGTGCCGAGCCTCGGCGCGTCGGGTGCTATCTCGGGCGTGCTCGGCGGCTACATACTTCTCTTCCCGCGCAACAAGGTGCGCGTCATCATCCTGCGCATCTTCACGACCGTCCCGGCCTACGTCGCGCTTGGGCTGTGGTTCCTGTTCCAGTTCGTCAGCGGCATCGGCATACTCGGCCGCGGCGCGCAAGAAGGCGGCGTAGCATACGCGGCGCACATCGGCGGCTTCATCGCGGGGCTCTTGCTGGTCAAGGTCTTCACCATTGGCCGGGGCGCGGCGGCGGCACCCGCGCGTTGAGGCAGAGGCTAACGAAACTTTCGAGACGTTCAAGCAAGGAGGGATTCCGTCATGGCGAATAACGAAGGAGTGATCTCGACTCTCAACAATCTGATCGAGACCTGCCGCGACGGGCAGGACGGTTTTAAGACCGCCGCCGAGGGCGTGCAGAACGCGGAGCTGAAGCGACTCTTCTACTTCTATTCGCAGCAGCGCGCGCAGTTCGTCGGCGAGTTGCAGAACGAGGTGCGCCGCATCGGCGGCGAGGCGGAAGACTCGGGCAGCGTGACGGCCTCGCTCCAC
The DNA here is from genome assembly GCA_032230645.1 of Acidobacteriota bacterium. Lineage (GTDB taxonomy): Bacteria > Acidobacteriota > Blastocatellia > Pyrinomonadales > Pyrinomonadaceae > QHXN01. The sequence goes on from JAVXWN010000146.1 coordinate 58,517, forward strand.
CGCGGCTGGATGAACATCAAGTCAGCGGTCACGGGGCAGGACGACAACGCCATCATCAGCGAGTGCGAGCGCGGCGAGGATGCGGCCGTCTCGAACTACCGCGAGGCGCTCGGCACCGACATGCCCGCCAACGCGCGCTCGGTGGTCGAGCGGCAATTCGGCGAGGTCAAGAAGGCGCACGACCGCATACGCAATCTCGAAAAGGTAACGGGCGCGGGCGCGTGAGAGCACGGCTGTCGAAAGCCGTCCACATGCGCAAGCGTAAACAACTCAGGCAGACACACAAGGGGGAAAGGTTATGAGCAAGAATACTATGAGCGGCGTGCTTCTCATGTTCGCCGCGTGCGCGGTGCTCGCCGTCGCCGTCGGGGCGAGCGCGGGCGGCACGCAGAACACCAACTCAAACACGATGGGCGGCATGAACTCCAACACTCATGCGAGCCACGGCGCGATGCACATGACGATGGATGCGAAGTTCGCGTCGGAGGCCGCGATGGGCGGGATGATGGAGGTCGAGTTGGGGCGCATCGCGGCGCAGAAGGGTGCGAGCGAGGATGTGCGCCAGTTCGGTCAGAAGATGGTTGACGACCACTCGAAGGCCAACGAAGACCTGATGCATGTCGCCTCGTCGAAGAGCATGACGCTGCCGACGGGCATGAGCCCGAAGATGCAGTCGGAGATGCAGAAGCTCTCCGCGATGTCGGGCGAGAAGTTCGACAAAGAGTACGTCAAGATGATGGTCAAGGATCACAAGGAGGACGTGGCAGATTTCCAGAAGGAGGCGAGCAGCGGCATGGACTCAGACATCAAGAGCTTTGCCGCGCGCACGCTGCCGACGCTTCAGGAGCACCTCCAGATGATTCAGCGCATCAACGACAAGATGATGTTGCGCAAGAGCGGCAATCTCAAGACGATGAACTCCAACTCGGGCGGCAAGGGCTCGAATAAGAACTCGAACATGAACTCGAACATGTGACGGGCCGTGGCGACAGCGCCCGGCCTTTTTGTCGGTCGCGTTACGGAAGGAAGAGGGCGGCTTCGCGAGATGAAGCCGCCCTCTTCTTTCGATAAGACGCGCGCTGTCTAAACCGCGCGGCTCACTTCTTCTCGACGATGTCACCCTTCAGGCTACTGACGAAGGCGAGCAGGTCTTTCTTCTCCTGCTCGCCGACCCTGAACTTGTCGAGCGAGGCGACGAGGTGTTTGGCCGCCGCGTCCCACTGGGCTTCGGTGATGCCGAGCCCCTGATGCGAGTCCTTCATCGTCCGCCCCGTGTAGATGCACGGGCCGCCCGCCGCCGCGCAGAACTGGTCTACGATGTGCTGGCGGATGCGCTTCTTCGAGTCGGTGCTGTGACCGACGAAGAAACGCTCGAACTGCTTGTCGCTGACGAGGCGGCCGATGAAATCGTCCACCACGGCCGCGACGGCGTTGTAGCCGCCGAGCCGATCATACAAAGACTTCTTCATCTGCCCGTCCTGCGCCGCCGACTTCGGCGCGACGCCCACGGCAACGGCGAGCGCGAGCGCGGGGAGCAGTGTTCTCAATGCCGTTCGAGGCACGTTCATAATTATCCTCCTCAAAAGACGAGTCTGTTGAAAAGCGCCGCTGTTGGAAATGTCCGGCGCAATGGGGTTCACGTGTTGATTTACGCCGACGGCGTGCGAAACGGATTCGTGGTTGATGCCACGCGAGCGCGTCGGTTAAGATTCGGCGTAAAGCTTCAAGGAGTAAACCGAACATGGCAACGACCGAGGCGGGGCTCCCGCCGACGAACCAGCAGGGGCTCGACATCCGGCAGACCCCGCGCGAAGAGATGAGCCTCTACCCGCTCGACACCTTCCCCTACGACTATCGGGGGCGCGAGATACGAATCGAGTTCGAGCTGCCCGAGTTCACATGCGTCTGCCCCTTCTCGGACTTCCCTGACTTCGCGACCTTCCGCATCGAGTACGTGCCCGACGAGCGCTGCGTCGAACTGAAGAGTCTGAAGCTCTACATCAACTCGTTCCGCGAGGTGAAAATCTTTCACGAGCACGTTATCAACATCATCCTCGAAGACTTCGTCCGCGCGTGCGACCCCCTCGAAGTCAACATCGAAGGCGACTTCAACGTCCGCGGCAACATCAAGACGACAGTGCGAGCGTCATACAAGAAGGCAGAAGGCAACGGGCAGTAGACAGTGTGCCTCGGCAGTTTTTAGCTTCGCTCCGAAAACCGGAGACTGCTTCGACTGCTTACTGCCTTCTGCCCGTTAAAGATTAATCATGGAGCTTGTCGCAATCATCGCTGCCGCCCTCGTCGGGTTCTGGCTCTTCTTCTTTGTGTTGAAGCGCGTGCTGCGGATGGCGCTCAGGCTGGCCGTGGTAGGCGCGCTGCTGCTGGCGTTGCTGGCAGGGGCCGTGGCTTGGTGGTGGTACGCGCCCACCACTACGACGGGGCATGAGTCGCAGGGCAGCCGTAACGCTCCGGCGCGTGCGACGCGCCCGGCGCGTTAGAGAAGGCGAACGAGCAGATGGGAGAGACCGACACCGACGCCGACGACCAGTTCGACGCGCGCTTGAGCGCGGGGCGGATGGACGAGTCAACACCGGGATTGTGGCGGCGCGTGTGGCGTCTGCCGCGCAACGTCGTCGCCATCAGCTTCGTCAGCCTCTTGAACGACGCGTCGAGCGAAATCATCTACCCGATGCTGCCCGCCTTCCTCGCGCTCGCGCTCGGCGCATCGCCACGCGCTATCGGCGTCGTCGAGGGCGTGGCCGAGTCGGTCTCAAGCCTCGTCAAACTCTTCTCCGGGTACCTGAGCGACCGCACGGGGCGGCGCAAGGGTCTGGTCGTCTTCGGCTATGGTCTGGCGAGCGTGGTACGGCCGCTGCTGGCGCTGGCGACGAGCTGGTATCAGGTGCTTGCCGTGCGCTTCACCGACCGCGTGGGCAAGGGTCTGCGCAGCTCGCCGCGCGATGCGATGATTGCCGACGCCGCGCCGCCCGCTGAGCGCGGGCTTGCCTTCGGCTTTCACCGCGCGATGGATCACGGCGGCGCTGTTCTGGGCCCGCTCATCGGGCTGGCGGCGCTGTGGTGGGTGGCCGCAGACCCGAAGACTCCGACCGCCACCGACTACAAGACCATCTTCCTCTTCGCCTCGGTGCCCGCGCTGCTCGCGATGCTCGTGCTCATCTTCGCGGTGCGCGAGACGCACGCGCGCGGCACTGCTAAAACCGG
>JAVXWN010000203.1:0-9152 GCA_032230645.1 Acidobacteriota bacterium
CGGCCTTCCAGACATTCGGTCTACGTCCTGCCCCTCGACGAGTTCGTACAGGTGCTGGAGTACAGGGAGCGGGTACTGCTGCGCCTGATCGAGGTGTGGCGCAAGCCTCAAGGCAATACGACGGAGGAGTTAGAGCAGGCTAATCGCTGGCGGTGGCCTGCCGAGTGGGGCGACCTGGGGTGGAGTGGCCCGATCATTAGGGAGCGGCTTAGTCTCTACAGCGCCGAGGACGATTTGATGCAGACCCGCACGGCGCTGAACCGTTACCGGATGAGATTGCTGACCGGCTCTAGGGCGATAGGAGAAGGCGCGCGGCCGGCGGTCGTTTGACGATGGATCAAGAAGAGTACAACAAGGCGTTTGAGGGCGACGGTGAGGCCGTCCCGGATTCGGTTCGGGTGCGGGCGTTAGACCGCGCGCTCGACATCCGCAAATTCGAGATTGAGCTTTACTGGAAGCGGGCGACCTATTTCTGGGCCTTCCTCGCCGTGACGCTGGCCGGGTACTTCACGCTGCGCGCCGCGAACATTAACGACGACGCAAAAAAGGATGCGCTGCTCATCGTATCGTGCCTCGGTGTCGTCTTCTCAGTGACCTGGTATTTCGTCAACCGCGCGAGCAAATTCTGGCAGGAGAACTGGGAGCATCACGTCAACCTCCTCGAAGGCAAAGTCATCGGGCCTCTATATGAGACGGTCCTCGGCGCCGAGGACATCAGATTCCGGAAGTTGAGCGGCCCGTACCCCTTCTCGGTGTCGAAGCTGAATCAGGTTCTCAGCCTGTCCATCATGGGCCTGTTCGTCATGCTGGTGGTGACGACACTCTTCCGTTACTACTGCTGCTCTCGGACTCTGGATGTACTGGCTACGGTAACGATTATATTAACGGCTTTCGCGGTCTGGTGTTTATATTGGAAGGGGCGCACGAGGTGGTGGGAGCTACCGCCGGAACAGAGAGTGAACCATGTCCTCGCCCATCGCCTGACGACGAAACTCCCCGACGCCCCGGCCGCGCCCCCGGCCGGCGGCGGCAAGTGAAAGTAGGGCAATGTGAACTAATAAATCACGAAGAGCGAGCTGATAGGTTACGAAGATGGAGGTTGCGATGGCCGAACAAAATGAGTTTCAGCTATTCAAGAGCCAAGTTGAGCAGAGTGCCGAATCAGACCGGGAAATTCGCACTCTGCTCAACGAGCTTTGTGAGTCCATGATTATAAAGACGCCGGGAGAGGGTGAGGAGCGGACACACTTCTCCTCACCCGGTGGGTATGGCGTGATCGAGACGTTCGCCATTCTCTTCCTGTACCATGTGCTGAAGGACGTTTGGGCGTATGGACGCGCGTGGATGGCCCTGTCCTTAGCGGAGAAGCAGGCGAGCGTCATCAAGTCCCTCACGGATGAGGGCATGGATAAGGAGACCGCTACGGCACTCGTCGATACGAACATGAAAGTGCTCGTGCAAAGGCCCGAAAATGATGAGGCGGTTTCTAAGCTGATAGCTTTAAGCGGGAAGGAGGATAAGGACAGGTGAGTGCTTATCACGGGGAAGAGGTCGAAATGGAAGAACTAAAAAAATACGTGCTTGAAATTTACGGGTCGGATAGCACTGACACCGCCTGGATTATCCTGCAATCAGACAAGCCTTTTCTGAGTATTCATGCCGGCGACCTGATAAACCCACGGGCTTGGGGAGAGACGGCCGGCACGTTTCAGGATTTGCTACGGGTCGTGAGTGTCGAGCACATCGTTTGGTATTCTAAAAAGATTGAGGATACCAGGCATAAACTGTGTATCTTCACAGAAGCCGTAGACGATACCAAACAGGTAAGGCTGGCGAAGTGAGGCGCTGTCATGCCGGGCGATGATAATAAGTCCGAAGGCGTAACCGAGTACCACGTCGCCTACGTCATAGCTCCTGAAGTCCCGGAGCCGCGCTGGGAGGTGCAGTGGGACGGCGGGTTTATAGGCCACGAGGCGTGGGATAAGAGCTTCGCCATCAGCACCGCGAAGGAACGAGCTAAGAAGAGCAGGCCGAGTAAGGTTATCATCCACGACCTGAATACCGGCGAGCCGGAGTCAGAGATTAGCTTCGCGGCCGACACACTGAGGCATGACGAGGGAGTATCACGGAGACTCGACTGAGCCTGTCGGCCGGAAGCGGGTTGGCCTACAACTCTTCCATCTCCTCGAACGGCGTGATGTCGGGGATTTTCACCGCTTCCTGGGAGCTGTCGCTGCCGAAGGGCGTGTATTCCTCGGTAGTTTTCGGCTTCTCAGCTTTCTGATGATCTGCCCGCCGCTGACGTGAGCGCCGCGCCTTCTTCGTCTCGCGCACAGCCTCCTCCTCTTGTCGCCTCATGCGTTCGTAGGTGTCGAAGATCAACTGCTCGTTGACGTTCTCGTAGCCCTCTGCCTCAAGTTGCCGCCGCACTTCACGTAGCTCCCAGATGCTCATCGGCGGGTGCGAAGTGTCCCGGTACGGGATGGCGTAGTACAGCTTCACCTCTGGATCGTAGAAATAAATCTGGCTGATGTTGCGCGGATCACGCTTGAAGATGAACTGCCGCTTGTTCTTCGGGTTATCAGGGTCGTTGGCGTTGATGTAGCGGCGCAGCACGTCATGGTAGTAATGAATCTCCTCAATCACGACGCCGTAGCCTTGGATAGTGCGCTCAATGTAGGGCATGAAGTCCAGGCGCAGACGATCCTCGTCCGTGTTACGGGCTGGTAGCCCGGTGCCCGGCTTGTCGGACGTGCCGAAGATGCCCTCCTCGTACTTCCTAACGGGGCTCATCTTCAGGCTGCTGTGAACGCGCTGGTGGTAGACCTCGACGATGAAGGTGGCGAGCCACTTCTCGAACTCCGAGAGGGTCATCGCAGCACCCTTCTCAGAGTCGTACTCTCCGCGCTCTTTGGGGTTGGACTGGGTCGTGCCCGGCAGTTCATGAATCTCTCGGAGGAACGTGCCGAGCAGTCGCTCGATGTGGCCGCCCCAGTGCGGCGTGGCGACCGGCCTCCACTGGAGGTCGATGCCGTGCTCCTCACAGGCGCGCTTGAGCATGTTGCCGCGGAAGACTTTGGCGTTGTCAGCGTGAATGATCCTCGGGATGCCCCAGCACGGCCACGGCGTCGTGATGTCGTACTTCGCCAGCCACTTTTCTTTCGGCAGGATAGCATTCGCGATGCATAGCCCCACACTCAGCGCGTCCGGCGGGTCGAATGAGATGTAGAAGCCGACGACCATCCTGCTGAACACGTCTATTGCGAGCGCGATCCACGGGCGGCCGACGGGGCGACGATAGATGTCGTCCACGAGGATGATGTCGAGCAGGGTGTGATCAATCTGGATAACGGCGAGCGGCCAGTCCGCGCCCGGAAAGTGGCTGAGCACGGGCGCGAACTTCTCCCGCGCGACCTTCGCGCCTGAGCGCGCCTTGAGCTTGCGCTCTTCGGAGAGCGCCGCGATCCGCTTCCGCACGGTGTTGGCGTGTGGCGGCTCCAACCCAGCGTTCTTGCAGCGCCGCTCAACCTCCTTACACGTCTTGCCGGCAGAGCGCTTCTGCTTCTTCAGGTAGAAATCTTCGATTGTGGCGTTGAGTATCTTCTCCACCTCGGGGGCGAGGCGGCTCTGTCCGCGCCCGCCGTCGCGGTGGGTCGGCAGGAGCGCCGAGACACGCTCTGCATGCTCATATTGCTTGATCCAGCGGTAGAGCGTCACGACGTGGATGTTGGCCTTGCCTGCGACTTCGGCGACCATCTGCTTCGTCCGACCTGGAAGTAAGAGAAGCGGCCGGATGATAGAGAATCGGCGCTGGGCTTCCTGCCAGTCTTCGTCGGGGACGAGGACGAGTTCTGTATCGCTGTGCTCATCCTGGCCGTCTCCGACCGGCCCGGCGCTTGGCGGCAGCGTCAAGTCTTTAATGGCGAGACGTTCGGTCGCGCCCGTCAGTTCGTCCTTAGCTAAGACGTTCTCCAGGTCAAGCAGGTGAGTGATGAACCAGCGGCGGTTCTCATACCCGACTACGGCTCCGGGGATGATAATGATCGAGTCGCTCATAGCGGCGGCAAGACTCCTTTTCGTTCCGGTGAGCCGGCAACGCTGATGCGCGTTCGCATCGTGAGCGGCCGACTCAGGTCTGCGGTGATGTGCCCGTCGGCGAGCAAGCGCCACAGCATCGGGAGCAGTTCTGCGCGCCTTGTCCGGTCGTGGTGGATGGTCGCCAGCACACTTTCGGGGTCGGCTTCGTCCATCCCTCTGAGCGTGTCGAGCAGCAGTGCCGTGTCTTCATGGTTGGTTTCGATCCTGCGGTAAGGGCGCAGAAACTTAGCGTTCTCCAGATAGGGAGTGCGGACTTCACGCTCCGTGACGATCTGGAAGCGCCACCCTTGCCCGCGGGCATGGGCGCGGCCGGCACGTATCTTAGGCTTGTACTCCTTCCAGTTGGCAAACAGGTCTTCACGGTACTTGACTTCGCACAGCAGGGGTCGGGTGTCGGCCGACGCGTCAAGGTCGTCGTGGTAATGGACAAGCACGTCCGGCGTGTATGTGCGGCGGCGGCCTGTGGCATCCACGTACTTGATGCGGACTGGCTGTTCTTCGTAACGGGCGACGGCGGCGTCGAAGTCGAGGAGCAGGAGGAAGTCGCGCTCAAGCGATGACTCGAAGCCGGTCATCCGGTCATTCTTCCGGCTGGCGACCAGCCCGGTCATGCTGCGGCGATTCGTCGGTATCTTCCTAACCGGCATGTGTCTTTAATCTTTCGACCAGATGGTGCTGCGCATCGTCAGTGGCTCGGTCAGGTCTGCGCCGATCTGCCAGATAGAGATGAGGTGCCAGAGCAGCGCGGTCAGCTCCACCCGGTGAGCATCGCCATTGGAGCACGCGGCCAACAGTGCCTCGGGGCTGGCTTGGCGCAGCTCGCGGAGCATCCTTAGTAATGGGCGGGAGCCTTCCCAGTCCGTTTCCAGTCTGCAATATGGGAACAGGAACCTGGCGTTATCAAGGTAGGGCGTCCTGACCTCGCGCTCCGTGAGCAGTTGGTACTGCCACTTCCGCCCGCGGGCGTAGCGGTGTGCCGCGCGCACGCGAGGCTTGAGGGTCGCCCAATTCTCAGACATGTCCTGACGCGTCATCACGTCGCAGAGGAGCGGACGCATCCGGCGTGCGGGCACGATGTCTCTGCGATAGGTAATGAGAAATTCGGGAGTGAAGGCGCTCTTCGCGCCCGTGGGGTCGGTGTACGTGACGAACACCGGCTGACGTTGATAATACTGGACGTTGAGGTCGAAGTCTAGGATGACAAAGAAGTCACACATGAGCGCGGCAGCGGCCGGACTGACAGCGCTGTCGGTCTCTCGACCGAGGGTTTCCGGGCGTGTGGCACCGGGATAGATGCGGGTAGCAGTGACGCCGCGATGTATTAAGGGCATGGAACGGCTCATTTAAGACCTCCAAGGCGGTTGCACGAACTGTTGTGGAAATGAGAACTGGTAGCGTGAGGTGTTGTGGCCGGTTGCGGCCACTTGTGTGGAAAGGGGTGGATTCGGGGCTTGTAGTTGCTTAAACTCTTGGAACTGACATAAAGCGATGTAGCGTTCGGTAAGACGAAGGCGTGCGGCGTGCGTGGGGCGAAAATCTTTCTTGCCGGGGCCGCGCGCGATGTAATAAAGTCCTCACGCCGCGATTCATTTAACCCGTCCAAAACTTTTGCCGGAGGTTTCAATGCGTCCTCTTCTTCGTCGTTCGCGCCCGCTCGCCGCGCTCCTGCTGCTCTGCGCGCTTTTGTCCGCACAGGCCGCCACGCTGCCCGGGGATAAGTTGCTGACGGGCTTTCGCCCGGAGAGCGCGGAGCGCCAGCGCGACCTCGAAGCCAGATATGACTCGTTGCTGAAGAAGGAGAATCTGCGCGAGTGGTTGAAGCGACTCTCCGCGCGGCCACACCACGTCGGCTCGGCTTACGACAGGCAGAACGCGGAGTTCATGGTCGGGCTCTTCCGCTCGTGGGGCTACGACGCGCAGATAGAGAGCTTCGATGTTCTGTTCCCGACTCCGAAGACGCGTCTGCTTGAGATGACCGCGCCCGAGAAGTACACGGCGCGGCTCGCGGAGCCCGCGCTCAAAGAGGATGCGACCTCGGGCCAGACTTCGGAACAGCTTCCCGTCTACAACGCTTATTCGATTGACGGCGACGTGACGGGGCAACTTGTCTACGTCAACTACGGCGTGCCGCGCGATTACGATGAGCTTGAGCGGCGCGGCATTGATGTGAAGGGGAAGGTGGTGCTCGCGCGTTACGGCGGCTCGTGGCGCGGCATCAAGCCGAAGGTGGCGGCCGAGCATGGCGCGGTCGGATGTCTCATCTATTCAGACCCGCACGATGATGGATTCTTTCAGGGCGACGTTTACCCGAAGGGCGCGTGGCGCAGCGAGTGGGGTGCGCAGCGCGGCTCGGTCGCGGACATGCCGGTCTTTCCCGGCGACCCTCTGACGCCCGGCATCGGCTCGGTCAAGGGCGCGGCTCGACTCGACCTCAAGAACGCGCCGACGCTCACGAAGATTCCCGTCATGCCCATCTCATACGGCGACGCGCTGCCGCTTCTGCGCGCGCTCGGCGGAGCGGTCGCGCCCTCGGCGTGGCGCGGCGCGCTTCCACTGACGTATCACATAGGGCCCGGCCCCGCGACCGTTCACCTCAAGCTCGAATTCAACTGGGACACCAAGCCCGTCAACGATGTCATCGCGCGCCTGCGAGGCTCGGAGCGGCCCGACGAATGGATCGTTCGCGGCAACCATCACGACGCATGGGTCAACGGTGCCGACGACCCCTTGAGCGGAATGGTCGCGCTGTTGGAAGAGGCACGCGCCGTCGGCGAGCTCGCGAAGACGGGTTGGAAGCCGAAGCGCACGATCATCTACTGCGCTTGGGACGGAGAGGAGCCGGGACTCTTGGGCTCGACCGAATGGGCCGAGACGCACGCCGAAGAGTTGCAACGTCACGCCGTGCTCTACGTCAACTCGGACTCGAACGGGCGCGGCTTTCTCGGCGTCGGCGGCTCGCACACTCTTGAGAAGTTTATGAACGAGGTGGCGCGCGACGTGACCGACCCCGAGAAGAGAATCGCAGTGCGCGAGCGCGAACGCGCGCAGAGAATTATTGACGGCAGCGCCGACGAGCGTCGCGAGGCGCGCGAGCGCGCAGACCTTCGCATCGGCGCGCTCGGCTCGGGGTCGGATTACACGCCGTTCCTACAGCATCTCGGCGTCGCTTCGCTGAACCTCGGCTACGGCGGCGAGGACGGCGGCGGCTCTTATCATTCCATCTATGATTCGTTCGACCACTACACGCGCTTCGGCGACCCCGGCTTCGACTACGGCATCGCGCTCGCGCAGACCGCGGGCCGGGTCGTGCTTCGCTTCGCCGACGCGGACACCTTGCCCTTCTCCTTCGACGACTTCGCGGACACCGTCGCGCGCTACGTGCATGAAGTGACGAAGCTCGCCGACGACACGCGCGAAGAGATTGCGGAGAAGAACCGCCGCATCAACGAGGGGACTTATCAGGCCGTCTCTGACCCGACCGAGACATATGTTGCGCCGCACACTGAGTCGCCCGCGCCCGCTCTCAACTTCGCACCGCTCCAATCCGCGCTCACGCGTCTTCAGGAGAGCGCGAAGAGCTATCAGACGGCCGCGGCCTCTCAGTCGGCGCAGGATAGTCTGCGCTCGCCCGAGACGCAGGCGCGACTCGACCAGATTCTAATGGGCGTCGAGCACTCGATGACGCGCGAGGCGGGGTTGCCGCGCCGCCCCTGGTTCAAGCACCAGATTTACGCGCCCGGCTTCTACACCGGCTACGGCGTCAAGACGCTGCCCGGCGTGCGCGAAGCCGTCGAGCAACACAACTGGAAGGAGGCCGACGAGCAGATCACCTTTGCCGCGAGCACGCTTCAACGGATAGCGTTGGAGATTGACCGCGCCGCCGCGTTGCTGCAAGGCGGCAAGTAGAACGCTCCGGGAGCGCGGACATCCCGCCCCGCGCTCCCGGCAAAAGACCTCGCGCGTTGGATGTGGAAGCCTATGTCTACGGCTCCGCACAAACCCAACTTCAGCGCATATCCGCTGGCCGCCCTCGCCGCGGCCTTCGCATCGGGTGTGCTGTTCTCGCATCTCAACTACGCACCTCCGTCAACCTTCATCGTCATCGCCGCGCTCGTCTCGGCTTCCGCACTCTTCGCGGCGATTAAGAAGAGGGACGTGGCCGCCACGCTTCTACTCTTGCTCGCCTTCGCCTGCGCGGGGGCGTTACTGTCGTCAGTCGAGGCGAAGGCGGCGCGTGCCGAGACGCGGCTGCTGCGCTTCTACGAGCGGGGCGAGGTCGCGCCGGGTGAGCCCGTCGAGGTGACGGGCGTGCTTGAGCGCGAGCCCGAGATCGCGCCCGATGGACTGCTGCTCTCGCTGCGCGTCGAGGCGTTGAGATACAAGACGGATGAGCGACGCTGCTCGGGTCGCATCGAGCTTTTCGCGCCCGTGCGGAGCGCACGCATCGCCGCCGAGTACGACTCGCTTGAGTTGAGGCGTGGCGCGCGCATGCGCGTCATGACGGCGCTCACGCGCGTCGAGAGGTTCCGCAACCCCGGCGTCAAACCACTCGGCGAATACCTTGAGGCGCGAGACACGGATGCGCGCGCGACTCTCAAGAGCCCACTGCTCATCGAACGTCTCGACGACGAAGTTGTGCTGCTTCCTCTCGCGCTGCTCGACGATTGGCGCACACGGCTCGTGCGCGCATCGGATGCGACCTTCTCAACGGACGCGGCGGGAGTGTTCAAGGCCGCCGTGCTCGGCAATCGCTACGGGCTCTCGCGCGACGCGGCCGAGCGGTTCCGCGAGGGCGGCACGTTCCACATCCTCGTCATCAGCGGACTTCACGTCGCGTTTCTCGGCGGGCTCGTGTGGGCCGCCGCGCGACGCCTCACGCGCAGGCGCATCGTGCAGTGGTGCCTGTCGGCGGCATTCGTGTGGGCATACGCCGTGTGCGTCGGCGCGGAAGCGTCCGTCGTGCGCGCCTCGCTCATGTTCACGCTCTCCGCCCTCGCGCCCGCGCTTGGCCGTCGCGCGAGCGCTTTGAACGCGACGGGCGGTGCCGCGCTCGT
>JAVXWN010000215.1:0-6766 GCA_032230645.1 Acidobacteriota bacterium
CCCCCCCCCCGCCGGAAGCCTCTGCACACGCGGCCATGATACGAGCGTCAAACATACGCCTGCCGGGAGTCTACTTCCTGCCGAGCCGACGGCCTCCCGGCTTGGGGCTGCCTCGCCTCGACGTGGCCGCCTTCGTCGGCTTCGCCGAGCGCGGGCCGCTCGACTGGCCCGTCGCGGTCGAAGACCTCAACACCTATCGCGCCATCTTCGGCGGCGACCTCGCTCTGGCGCGCGAGCAGGGCGGGCGCACCGTCTACGCCAACCTGCCTTCGGCCGTCGCCTCCTTCTTCGCGCAGGGCGGGCGACGCTGCTACGTCGTGCGTGTCGCGGGTCGCGGCTCTACTCGAACGCTCTTTCGTCTCGGCGGGCTTGTCCGGATAGCCGGAGCGCAGCAGGCGGGTTCGTCAGACCCACCTCCCGCGCTCGCCACGCTGCGTGCCTCTTCGGAGGGGCGCTGGTCTATGGCGCTGCGCCTCGGCGCACGACTGCGCGCGACGCCGCTGCCCGTAGCAGCCTTCACAGTCCTCGCGCCCGAAGTGGCGGGGACTAATATCACACAGAAACTTTCGTGGAAGACGGGGAGCGCGCCCGATGCGATTCAGAAGGGCGACCTTCTTCGACTCACATACAACGGCGACCGTCAGTATCTCTTCCCCGTCGAAGAGGTGCGACGCCCCGCCGCATCCACGCCCTCCGCGCCGTTTGAGTTGCTAACGCAAAACACTTGGCAGCTTCTCTCGCCCCCGACAATGCCGCTCGTCGTGAGAGTTGACCGGCTGACTCCGCAAGGCATCGAGCGGCTCTACATCACGGGCAAGCTCTCGGCGAGCGGCGGCGCGTCGCCCGCCAAAAGTTTTATCTTCAAGATGAGCGGCCCCGACGCGGGGCGCGTCGCGTCGGGCGACGTGCTGAGAGTGAAGCGGATAGACAACATCACGCTCCTGCTTGCCGTCGCGGAGGTCGGCGTGTCGAAGGAGGCGGGCGCGACGGAACAACCTTTCGCGCTCGCGCTTCAGGCTTTGGTTCTACCGGCGCAGGCGATTCCGCCCGTCGGGCCCTCTACGCTGCTCGCGGTCGAGCGACTGCGCTTCGACCTCCTGCTGCGCGAAGGCAAAGATCGTCGGCCGACAATCGAAGAACTCTCTTTCAACGAAGGGCACCCGCGCTTCTGGGGCGACGCCGTGCTCGTCGAGTCGAGCAGCTTGCACCGGCCCGTCGAAGGCGGCGAGTCCGGCGCTTCAAGCTCGCGCTCGGCCACGCCGCGCGGCTCGCAAAGCTCGCTTGCCGCCGAGAGCGCCGAACTCTTCAACGCCATCCGGGGTAACGCGCGCATCGAGACGACGCGGCTCGCGCGGCTCGACCCGGCGGCGCTCGCCGGTCTGCTCTCGCCTGTCGAGGACGAGGGACTAACGTTCCTCCCGCTCGGCATGCCCGCCGTTCTCGACGAGCAGGAGATCGTCGGGCCGCTCGAAGCCGAAGCCGGAGACGACGACCTCGGCTCGTTGGACACGGGACTCTTCGTTGACCCCGCGCTCGTGCCGAGCCTCACTGTGCAGCCGCCCACGGGTGACGCGCTGATGGCGCAGGCTTTCGACCGCTACTACATTCAGGACAAGCGGCTGCGCGGCCTGCACAGCCTTCTCTTCATAAACGAAGTGGCGCTTGTCTCACTCCCCGAAGCGGTGCTGCGCGAGTGGCCCGGCGAGCCGGAGTCTCCCCCTGTCCTCCAACCACCCGACATCACTTCACCACCCGAGCCGCCAGACCTCTCGAAGTTCTGTGCGTGCCCGCCGCCCATCGTGTCGCCGCCCGCCGAGCAGAAAGTCGTGTCGCCGCCCGTGCCGCAGCAGCGCGCGGCACAGCTTCCCTTTCTGAAAAAGCTGGATGCGAACAACGAGTCAGACCCGCAATACCTCGTCGAACTTCGACGACTCGTCGAGATGCATCATGCCCTGCTCAACTTCTGTCAGGCGCGGCGCGACGCCTTCGCGGTGCTGGCGCTACCCGCGTACTTCGAGAAGCGCCACTGCATACGATGGCAGGAGGACTTTCGCGCGCACCTCGGGCTGCCGCGCCGCCGCAGCATCTTGACTGATGCGCGCGACCTCGCAGACCTCAGTTACGCGGGCGTCTATCATCCGTGGCTCCTGCTCGGCGATGCGTCTGCGTCCGACCGTCTGCGCGCCGTGCCTCCCGACGGAGCGGCGTGCGGCATGATCGCGGCGCGCGAACGCGAGCGGCAGGTGTGGGTCGCGCCCGCTAACCTGCCCTTGGGCGGCGTGCTCGGGCTCTCGCCCGAAATCTCGACCTCGGATTGGGCCGACCTCTTCGAGCTTCAGTTCAACCTCGTGCGGAGAGAGCCGCGAGACTTTCGCGCGATGAGCGCGCACACGCTCAGCGACGAGAGCATCTGGCTGCAAACTTCAGTCCGTCGCCTGCTCATCCTCATTCGCAAGTTCGTCGTCGCGCGTGGCATGGACATGGTCTTCGAGTCGAACAGCGAGCGCTTTCGTCGCGGCGTACAACTCGTGCTCGAAGACGCGATGCTCTTCATGCACGGGCTCGGGGCGTTCGCGGGCGCGACCCCGGAGCAGTCCTTCAACGTCGTGACGGACGCGAGCGTCAACCCACCGCAGGGCGTGGACGCGGGGCACTTCGTCGCGCAGATACAGGTCGCCCCGTCGCAGCCCACCGAGTTCATCACGGTGCTTCTAACGCGCGTGGACGAAGACCTGCTTCAAGCGAGGGAGGGTTAAGCAGTTGCCGGACTACGACGACTATCCGTTCACCGCGTTTCGCTTCGACGTGCAGTTGATGGTCGAGAACGCGAACGATGCAGGCATGGCGAGCCCGCTCTGCAACGCGCAGTTCTCCGAGTGCGACGGGTTGGAGATGACGATGGAGCCGAAGACCGTGCGCGAGGGCGGCAACAACCTCGAACAGATTCACCTGCCCGGCCCCGTCTCTTACGGGCAGTTGACCTTAAAGCGCGGGATGACCCGAAACCTCGACCTCTGGAAGTGGTTCAACGCGGCGGCCGGTGGCGTGAACGAAGGCGCGAGCCAGAAGAACAAGCGCGGGCTCACCGCGCTCGGTCAGGTGACGATGCTCGACAACGCGGGCGTGCCGACGCTGCGCTTCAGCCTCTACGGCTGCCTGCCGGTCAAGCTCAAGGGGTCGGCCTTGAACGCGAAGGACGGGCAGGTGGCGGTCGAAGAGATTCAGATCGCTTACCGCTCGATGAAAGTCGGAACCGCGTAAAGGGGGTGGCGCAAAATTGACGACGCCGACGAAAGCCAAGCTCAAGCACATCAAGTGGGAAGACAACCAGAGCGCCTACAAGGACGGCGACCCGAAGAAGACGGTGCCGGTGCAGTTCAACCCGCAGACGCTCAAGGTTTCGTTCTCCAACAATAACGCGGGCGGCAAACAGCCCGGCGGCTCGTCTGTGCAGTACGTCGGCAGCGGCACCACAAGGCTCTCGGTCGAGTTACTCTTCGACACTACGGCCGACGGCTCGGACGTGCGCCAGCACACGCAGCGCGTGGCCTTCTACATCCTGCCCGACCCCGACAGCGCCGGAGGCTCAAACACCACTCGCACGCCGCCCGGCATCCAGTTCGAGTGGGGCAGCTTTGTCTTTCGCGGCGTCGTTGATTCGATGGAGGAGACGCTCGACTACTTCTCCGAAGAAGGACTGCCGCTGCGCGCCAACGTCTCGCTGAGCATCTCGCGACAGGATTTGGAGTTCCTTTCAATAGCCAAAAACAAAGGCGGAGGCGCGGGCGACCCGCTTGAGCCCGCGCAGTCGGGCGACAGCATACAGGCACTCGCGGGACGCAACGGCAAGAGCGGCGACTGGAAATGCATCGCCGCCGCCAACAACATCGACGACCCGTTGCGCCTCTCGGCGGGCGTGCTCATCAACGTCAACGCGTGCGCGTCGCTGTCGGGCGGCGTGAACGTGAGCGCGCAAGGCGGCGCAAGCGCGCTGGCGAAGGCGAGCGCGGGCGCGGGCGTCAGTGCGCGCGTCGCCGCGACCGCGAGCGTGAGCGCAGACGCGAGTGCGTCAGGCAGCGCGAGCCTCGGCACGAGCCTGAAGACCGGTCGTTGATTCGGTTTCGTCGAAAGGAGTTTGAAGCGAGATGCCGGTCATCATCAACGACTTCGAGATCGAGGTTGAGCCGCAGCCACAGCCGCAGTCGCGCGGTAATGATGGCGGTCGAGAGCAGCCGTCCTCTCAAGCTTCAAGCCTCAGTCCCGAAGATGTCACCTCTGTCATGCGCGTGAACCGCGAGCGGATTGAGCGCGTGCGCGCCGACTGAAACGCGGGGAGCGCGCGCATCCCGAATCGAGATGCTTCAAAGCTTCGCCCGCGAAGAGAGAGCAGATGCCGGACAGCATACAGACCACAGGCTTCTACGCGTCGGCCCCGACCATCAAGGTGGACGGGGCGGCGAAGCCCGCGCTCTCCGGCATGCTGGTGTCGCTTCTGATCGAAGAGACGACGCTCGGTCTGTTCCGCTGCGAGGCGACCTTCTCGAACTGGGGGACGAAGGACGACCACGCCGACTATCTCCTCTTCGACCGGCGCACGCTCGACTTCGGCAAGGAGTTGTCGGTCGAGTTCGGCCCGCCTTCCACGCAGACGCAGCTCTTCAAAGGACGCATCACGGGCATCGAAGCGCACTACCCGCAGTCGAGCGAGCCGCTTCTGACCGTCCTCGCCGAAGACCGCTTTCAGGATTTGCGCATGGAGCGGCGCACGCGCTCGTTCGCCGACATGAGCGACTCGGATGTCTTCAGCCAGATCGCTTCGCAGCACGGGCTCTCGCCGCAGGTGGACGTGGACGGCCCCACCTATCGAGTGCTAACGCAGGTCAATCAGAGCGACCTTGCCTTCCTGCGCGAGCGTGCCACCGCCATCGATGCCGAACTCTGGGTCGAAGACCGCACGCTTCACGCGCAGGCGCGCACGCGGCGCAACACCAACACCGTCGCTCTCGTCTACGGTCGCAACCTCTACGATTTCTCGGCGCTCGCAGACCTCTCGCATCAACGCACCACTGTTCGCGTCAGCGGTTGGGACGTTGCGAGTAAGAGCGCGCTCGACGAAGAGGCGGGCGAGTCGGTCGTCAGCGCGGAGCTTGACGGCAAGCGTTCGGGCAGCAGCGTGCTCGCTGCGGCGCTCGCCGAGCGTAACGAGCGCGTGACCGCTTCCGTGCCGCTCTCGCAGCCCGAGGCACGCGCGATGGCGGAGGCGCGTTACCGCGCACGCGCGCGCCGCTTCGTGACAGCGCGCGGGAGCGCCGACGGCACGCCCTCGATTCGCGTCGGCTCGACGCTTGACGTAAATGGGCTCGGCGATTTCTTCGACGGCAAATACTACGTGCGGCTCGCGCGCCACACGTTCGACATGGAGCATGGCTACCGCACCTCCTTCGAGGTCGAGCGGCCGGGGCTTGGAGGCTAAAAGAGCGTGCTTGACGTGCTCGAACAACAAGCGGCGGCCGCCGAACGCGCGCGGCTCTACGGCGCTTACCCGGCGACCGTCACCGACATTAAAGACCCGGACGCGCAGGGACGCGTCAAGGTCAGGCTTCCGTGGATGCCCGACAACGAAGGCGGCGGCTACGAGGTGTGGGCGCGTCTCGCCGTGCTGATGGCGGGCGCGAACCGTGGCACGTGGTTCGTCCCGGACGCGGGCGACGAAGTGCTCGTCGTCTTCGAGGGAGGCGATGCGCGCCGCCCTTACGTCGTCGGCTGCCTCTGGAACGGAAGCGACTCGCCGCCCGAGCAGATGGACGGCGCGGGCAACAACTACAAGAAGTCAATCATCTCGCGCCGCGACATTCGCATTACGCTCGACGACACCGAAGGGCAAGAGACGCTGACGCTGAAGACCCCGATGGGCCAGACCATCGAGATGAAGGACGGCGGCATCTCCATCGAGATCAAGGACGCCAGCGGCAACTCCATCAAGCTGGAGCCTTCAGGGATAACCATCACGGCCTCAGCGCAGGTCAAGGTGCAGTGCTCGACGATGGAGGTCACGGCCGGCATGGTCACGGTCAACGCTGGCATGTCGAAGTTCAGCGGCGTCGTCCAGTGCGACACGCTCATCAGCAACTCGGTCGTCAGCGCCAGCTACACACCCGGCGCGGGCAACATCTGGTAGTAATTCCATGGCCGAAACTTTCGATTGGCTGAAGCCTTCAATTCTGTGGCAGCAGGGCGGGACGGACATGCTCCGCCGCGACTTCTTCCGCCCGGCGTTGCACGAGTTCACTACCGACAAGTTCATGGATGATTTCCTCGCCTCGGCCTCAGCGCCCACGCCGAAGCCTTTCGGCGACTCGCTCGCTAAACCTGCTGCGGGACTCTCGACGCTCAAGCTGTTCCAGCCCGTTCACGGCAACTTCTATCTGACTTCGGCCTCGCTCTGCTGCCACGTCCCCGGCTTCCCCGACCGCGCGGTGCGAACGGGCGAGGGCGAGAGCGTCTTCTTCGTGCTGCGCAAGAAGGAGGGCGCGGTCGAATACGCTTGGGATACGAGCGAGGAGAAGCACGGCTGGCGACCGCTCACGAAGCCCGAGACCGTTGCTGTAAACGAAGAGCGTCTGCCGCTCTTCCAGACCGCGACGGCGCGCGGGCGCAACATCTTCTTCGGCTACGTCCCCGTCGCGAGCCGCGACACATACTCCGCCGCGCCGACCGCCACCGTCCCGCCGCAGTTCGACGAAGACCCGCGCCTGCAAGAACTCGA
>JAVXWN010000245.1:0-17755 GCA_032230645.1 Acidobacteriota bacterium
GCGCGTGTTTCGGCCGCGCGTGATGCTCGCGGCGTAAAAATAGTGTTGACCGGGGCGGGAGAGTGCTGTGCTATACTTGGCGTCAACGGCGGTCGTCGAAAGCGGCCAGGCGTTGACGGACAAAGCCGGCCTGGCAATCCTTTCCCTTTGAAAAAACAGTTCGTTGAGGAGTTCGGGCGAAACTCGACGACGCGCTTGACGCAGGCGCGCCGTCGACCCGCCCGGCTTTCATCCGAGGGCGTGACTCCACACGCCGTCCCTCCATCGCGCGAAGCCGAACGTGAGGTTTACTAAAGGCTATGCAAGAGCAGGATGGCAGCGGCAAGTTCGACATTTCGGCGCGGCTCGAAGCTCTGCGGCAAGAGCACGCGGCGCTCGCGTGGGAGGGCTCTTTCCGCGACTACTTCGAGCTGGTCACGCAGAACCCACGACTGGCGGAACTCTCGCACGCGCGCATCAACGACATGATTCACGCCGCGGGCGTGGAGAAACTGAACGAAGCGACGCGCGACGAGATCGCACGTTACAAGTTCTTCGCGGGCGAACTCTTCGGCATCGAAGAGCCGATTGCGCGCATCGTCGAGTACTTCAAGTCGGCGGCGCAGCGACTAGAAGTCCGCAAGCGCATACTCCTCCTGATGGGCCCCGTGGGCGGCGGCAAGTCAACAATCGTCACAATGCTCAAGCGCGGACTTGAGGAGTGGACGCGCAATGAAGAGGGCGCGGTCTACGCCATCAAGGACTGCCCGATGCACGAGGAGCCGCTGCACCTCATCCCGGCCGAGCTTCGGCGCGACGTGGAGAAGCACTACGGCATCTACATCGAAGGCGACCTCTGCCCGCAGTGCCGCTACGCGCTCGAACACACATACGGCGGCCGTCACGAGGACGTGCGAGTCCATCGCATCGTCTTCTCTGAGAAGCAGCGGGTGGGCATCGGAACCTTCGCGCCCTCAGACCCCAAGTCGCAGGACATCACGGAACTCACGGGCTCGATAGACCTCTCGACCATCGGCGAGGTCGGAGTCGAATCAGACCCGCGCGCCTACCGCTTCGACGGCGAACTCAACATCGCGAATCGCGGCGTGATGGAGTTCATCGAGATGTTGAAGGTGGACGAGAAGTTTCTCTACTCGTTGCTGACGCTCTCGCAGGAGCAGAACATCAAGACCGGGCGCTTCGCGATGCTCTACGCCGATGAGGTCATCCTCTCGCACACGAACGAGAACGAGTACGTCTCGTTCGCGGGCAACAAGAAGTCGGAGGCCTTGCAAGACCGCATCATCCTCGTCCGCGTCCCCTACAACCTGCGCGTCTCGCAGGACGAGAGAATCTACGACAAGCTGCTCAACCAGTCCGACATTCTCCGCAATGTCCACATCGCGCCCAACACTTTGAGGGTCGCCGCGATGTTCGCCGTCATGACGCGACTCGAAGAGCCGAAGCGCGCGAACGTTGATATCGCCAAGAAGATGAAGCTCTACGACGGCGAGGACGTTGAAGGCTACAAGTCGAAGGACGTGCGCGAGCTGCGCGACGAGGCCGCACGCGAAGGCATGGACGGCATCTCTCCGCGCTACATCATCAACCGCCTGTCGGGCGCGCTCGTGCGCGACGGCATCACCTGCATCAACCCGATAGATGCGCTGCGCGCCATCAAGGATGGTTTCGAGCAGCACACCGGCATCAACCCCGAGCAGCGCGAACGCTACCTGAATCTCATCTCGTCGGCGCGCAAAGAGTATGACGAACTGGCGAAGACCGAGGTGCAGCGTGCCTTCGTCTACTCGTTCGAGGAGATGGCGCGCACGATCTGCAACAACTATCTCGACAACGTCGAGGCTTATTGCAACAAGGAGAAGATCAAAGACCCTATCACCGAAGAGGAGATGGAGCCCGACGAGCAGTTGATGCGCTCCATCGAAGAGCAGATCGGAATCAGCGAGAACGCCAAGAACACCTTCCGTCAGGAGATACTCATTCGCATCTCCTCTTACGCGCGCAAGGGACGCTCTTTCGAGTACACCTCGCACGAGCGTTTGAAAGAGGCCATCGAGAAGAAAATCTTCGCCGACCTCAAAGACGTGGTAAAGATTACGACCTCCGCCAAGACGCCCGACCCCGACCAACTTCGACGCATCAACGAGGTCGTTGACCGCTTAGTCCGCGACGGCGGCTACTGCCCCGTCTGCGCCAACGAGCTTTTAACCTACGTCGGCACGCTGCTCTCGCGCTGACGCGGAAGCAGTGAGGCCGGCACGACCGGGAGAGGCAAACCAGTCGCCCGCGCTTCAAAAGGAGGCGCGGGCGTTTCGCTTAACACCCGATTGATGAAGTGAGATTCTGATGACGGAAGACACGCAGGTTTCGGGAACGATACAGCGCAACGACTGGTCTTTGCAGCGCAAGGGCATCATTGATCAGGAGCGGCACAAGGAGCGTGTGAAGGAGGCCGTGCGCAAGAACCTCGGCTCCATCGTGTCGAACGAAGCGATCATCCTCTCGGACGGCAAGCGCACGGTCAAAGTCCCTATCCGCTCGCTCGACGAATACAAATTCCGCTTCGACCATCGAAAGCGCAAGCACGTCGGACAGGGCGACGGCAAGACCCGTCTCGGCGACGTTATAGCACGCGAAGGGCAGGGCCAAGGGCCGGGACGCGGCGCGGGGCCTGCGGGGCAGGACGCGGGCGCAGACTACTACGAGGCCGAGGTTGATATAGACGAGTTGGCCGCGCTCATCTTCGAGGACTTGCAGTTACCCTTCCTCGAAGACAAGGCGCGCAAGGCCGTGCCCGCCAAGACCACGCGCTTTAACGAAATCCGCCGCACCGGCGTCTTCTCGAATCTCGACAAGCGCCGCATGATTTTAGAGAACATCAAGCGCAACGCGCGCGAGGGCGGCGAGGCGCGTTTCGGAGGCGTCCGCAAGGAAGACCTGCGCTTCAAGACTTGGGAGGAGGATAACCGCTACGAGTCGAACGCCGTCGTGCTCGCGCTGATGGATGTCAGTGGTTCGATGGGCGAGTTCAAGAAGTACATTGCGCGCTCCTTCTTCTTCTGGATGGTTCGGTTTCTGCGCACCAAGTACGATAACGTCGAGATCGTCTTCATCTCGCATCACACCGAGGCGCGCGAGGTTTCGGAGGAGCAGTTCTTCACGCAGGGCGAGTCGGGCGGCACGGTCGTCTCAAGCGCCTACCAGCTTGCGCTCAACATCATCTCGGCGCGCTACCGCCCGACGGATTGGAATGTCTACCCGTTCCATTTCTCGGACGGTGACAACTACTATTCGGACAACGAAGAGGCCGTGCGCCTCGCCGACGAGTTGATAAAGACCTGCAACCTCTTCGGCTATGGCGAGATTGGCGAGGAGGGCGGCGGCGGCTATCGCCGGTCTTCGGGCGCGCTGCTCTCCATCTTCAACGACCGACTCCGGCAGAAAGAGCGCTTCATCGGCGTGCGCATTGACGAGAAGGAGGACGTTTACCCCGCCCTCAAACAGTTCTTCGGCCGCCGCCAAATCGAAGCCTGAGCCTCACCTCCCGCACGCCTCCCACACACTCCCCGCGCCCTCCCGCGCCCCGTCCGTTCAAAAAAATGGATGACATCCAAATAATTTCATTTACAATGCACTTATAAACAGACCGGCGCGCGCGTGCGCCGCAAAAGCAGTCTTCACCGGAACTCTACGAACAAGCGGTCAACGGGAGAACTTGCAAACGTTGCGGGCTCTCCCTCTCGTCGTCATCTACCGCCGCAGGCGCGTGCGGGGCGACGGTGTTGTTAGCATCCCGAATTTTCAAAAACCAGATAGGTCGAAGAAGGAGCACATTATGAGAATCTCAGGGCAAAGCTTTTCGGCGAGTGCGTGGAGGCGGCTTGGCGGCAGGGCGCTCTTTGCGTGCCTGCTGCTCGTCGTCATCGCGTGCACGCCGCTGTTCGCGCAGTTGACGGCGAGCGGTTCGGTCGAAGGCACCGTCAAGGACATCAAGGAGGCGGTCGTCCCCGGCGCGACCGTCACGGTCACGAACAGCGCCACGGGGCTGTCGCGCACCGTCACATCCAACGAAACAGGGACGTACAGGATTGACCTGCTGCCCGCTGGCATCTACGAAATCAAGGTCAGCGCCACGGGCTTCGGCGAGTTGACCGCGCCAAAGGTCGAGCTGCTCGTCGGCAAGACCACGACGCAGGACTTCAGCCTCTCGCCGGGCACACGCGCCGAGACGGTGACGGTGACGAGCGAAGCGCCGCTCTTAGATCAACAGAAGACCGACGTGGGACAGAACATCACGCCGCGCGAGGTCGAGGAGTTGCCGCTCAACGGCCGCGACCTCGGCAACCTTGCCTACCTCGCGCCGGGCGCGCAGCCCGTTGACTCATACGACCCGACGAAGAACCGTATCGCCATCTTCGGCATCAACGGTTCATCGGGGCGCAACGTCAACGTCACCGTCAACGGCATTGACAACAAGGACAACACCGTCGGCGGCCCCGTCATGCAGTTCCCGCTCGAAGCCATACAGGAGTTCGTCATCAGCACGCAACGCTTCTCGGCCGCCAACGGCCGGAGCGAAGGCGCGGCCGTCAACGTCGTCACCAAGTCGGGCGGCAACGACTTCCACGGCTCGCTCTTCCTCTTCGAGCGCGACAAGCGCCTCAATGCCAACGACTTCTTCTCCAAGCAGGGCGGGACTGCGAAGCCGCCTTTCAGTCGTCAACAGTTCGGCGGCTCGGTCGGCGGCCCCATCGTCAAGGAGAAGACCTTCTTCTTCTTCGCGCTCGAACGACAGCGCGAAGAGACGAGCTTCCCCGCAGACCCGGCGGCGGTGGCCGAGTTGACCTTAGTCAAGAGTCTCGGCGCAGACCCCTCGCCCGTGATTCCGACGCCCTATCGCGACACGCGCTGGAACGCGCGCGTAGACCATCGCTTCAACGAAAAGAACAACGCGTTCGCCAGCGTCAACTACCAGACCAACCGCGGGCTGAACGATCAGACCGACGCGGTGAGCGACCTGACGGCGGGCAACTTCACGACCAACAAGCTCGTCCTCGCCAACCTCACGCTCAACTCGGTGCTCTCGCCGACCGTAGCTAACGCTTTCACCACCGGGTACCAGTACTGGAACAACCTCATTGACACCTCGAAGCTGTCGCCGAACTTCCAGTTCCCCGGCGGTATCAATTTCGGCACCAACATCAACGTGCCGCAACAGTCCTATCAGGCCAAGTACCAGTTCAAGGACGACATCTCGCTCATCCACGGCAACCACTCGTTGAAGACCGGGTTCGACTACGTCTGGGAGCCCAAGCTCGGCGGCTTCTTCGAGTTCAACTCGACGCCCGAGATAGACTTCTTCGACCTGCCGAGCGTCATTCTCTCCAACAAGACTCTCTACCCGCAGGGCTTCGCCACGCCCGGCGCTGTGAGCGCCATGACGGCCACGGCCGGAAACCCTTATTTCAATCTGCCGGGCGGCTCCAAGATGCTCGGCTTCTACTTGCAAGACGACTGGAAGGCCTCGCGTCGCCTGACGTTCAACTTGGGCCTGCGCTGGGACAAGGACTATAACTTGGCCGGGTCGAGCGCACAGGTTAACAACCGGACGTATCTGGCGCTCAAGCGAATCAATCACCCGGCGGCGCGCGCTCTGCCCGAAGACAGCAACCGCAACTTCAGCCCGCGCGTCGGCTTCGCCTACGATCTCACGGGCAACGGCAAGCACGTAGTGCGCGGCGGCTATGGCCTCTACTACGGACAGATTTTCCTGAACATCCCGCTGTTCATGATTCAGCAGGCCAACGAAACCATCTTCACCAGCGTCTTCTCCATTCGTAGCTCGGGGCCGGGCGACACCGGAGCCGATGTCGTGCCGGGCACGGGCATCCTGCTCTCGAACTATCGGTTCGGGGTTGACCCGCTGCCGACCATCCCGCCCCCGCCCACACAGCTTGCGGCCGGGAACACCGGGCGCATCATGGATCCCGACTACGAGAACCCGTACACGCAGCAGTTCAATCTCGGCTACGCCTACCAGCTCACACGCTCCTCGGTCATCGAGGTCGAGTACGTCCATACCATCGGGCTCCACGAGTCCAAGACGCTCAACATCAACCCGAGGATTCCGCCGACGACGACGCGCATTCTCGACTCCGCGTTCGCCGCTGCCGGACTGCCCAAGCTCGGCCGCATTGACCTTGAGGCGTCGGTCGGGCGTTCGCGCTACGATGCGATGAACATCTCCTACCGGCGGCGCATGAGCAACCACCTGAGCCTTAACGCCAGCTACCGTCTGTCGAAGGCGGTTGCCTACAACGGCAACTCGGCCGCGTTCCGCAACCGCGCGTCCAACCCGAACGACATCTTCGGCTCGTATGACTTCGGCCCGACGCCCAACGATGAGCGCCACCGCGGCGTTCTGAGCGGCGTCATCGAACTGCCCGGCGGCTTCCAGATCGCGCCCATCATGCAGGTCGCCACTGCTCGCCCATACCAGGCGACGCAGGGCATCTCTGACGTTTTCGGCTACGGCTCCGGCGTCGGTGTGACCCACGTTATCCTGCTCAAGGATCAGCCCGGCAACCTGACCGCGACGAAGGATTTCACGGCAACGCAACTGCGCGCTTGCGTCGCGGCCGGAACCTGCTTCCAGGCTCCGTTCGACAACGTGCGCGGCCAGCCCTTCTTCCAACTCGACACGCGCATCAGCAAGAACTTCCGTTTCGGCGAGGAGCGAAAGCTGACCTTGCTCTTCCAGATGTTCGACCTGACGAATCGTGCCAACTTCGGCAACACATACGTCGGCAACATTCGTAGCTCTTCGTTCGGGCAGCCCAACGGGTTCATCACGCCGAGCGGCGTCATCGTCCCGCACAGCTTCTCGGGCGAGGTCGGCGTGCGCTTCACCTTCTGACGGCCGCGCAGCCGTGAGACTTACGAGGGGCGGCAGATTCGTCTGCCGCCCCTTTTTATTTCCTCGCCGGAGAAAAGACTTGCGGCGGCGCGCGCGCGGGCGCGACAATGACGATATGGAAGACCGTGAGCTCAGTGAACTTGAGAAGGCGCTCGAACAGATTTGGGATGTCGCGCGCCGGTTCGGGCTCGACCCATACCCGGTGCGTTTCGAGGTGGTGCCCGCCACGGTCATGTACGAGATAGGCTCTTACGCCTTGCCCGGCCGCTACTCGCACTGGACGTTCGGTAAGGCGTATCACCGCATGAAGACGATGTACGACTTCGGACTCTCGAAGATTTACGAGGTCGTCATCAACACCAACCCTGCTTACGGCTTCCTGCTTGAGACGAACAGTCCCATCCAGAACAAGCTCGTCATGGCGCATGTGCTCGGCCACGTTGACTTCTTCAAACACAACGCATACTTCTCACGCACCAACCGTCGCATGGTCGAGGCCGTCTCGGCGCACTCGGGGCGCATGAGCGAGTACGAGTTTCGCTACGGCCGCAAAGCGGTCGAACGCTTCCTCGACGCCGTGCTCTCAATCGAGGAGCACATCGACCCCAACTTCTTCATCCGCCGTGAAGAGCCCGCGCGCGCGCCCGGTGCGCCGAAGAAGGCGAAGCCACCCGGCCGTTACGATGACCTTTGGGACATCGGCAAGCCCCGCGAAGCGGATTCAACACAAGACGAAGACGAGCGCCCGCGCGGCGACCGCCTGCCCGAGAAAGACCTCGTCTATTACATCTGTCGCAACTCGCCCACGCTCAAAGACTGGCAGCGCGATGTGATGGCGATGGTTCACGAGGAGATGGAATACTTCGTCCCGCAGATGCAGACGAAGGTAATGAACGAAGGATTCGCCAGCTACTGGCACGCGCGCATCATGCGCGAGCTGGACTTGCCGGACGAGCAGTTGCTCGAATTCGCGGAGCTGCACGCGGGCGTCGTCTCGCCGCAGAAAGGTCAACTCAACCCTTACCACCTCGGCTACAAAATCTTTGAAGACATCGAGCGGCGCTGGGACTCGCCCACGAATGAAGAGCGTGAGAAGTTCGGGCGCGCGGGTGGCGAAGGGCGCGCGAAAATATTCGAGGTGCGCGAGCTTGAGAACGATGTCTCGTTCCTGCGCAACTACCTGACCGAAGAGTTGTGCGAGGAGCTTGACCTCTATGTCTACGAGTTGGTGGACGACGAGGAATGGACGGTGACGGAGAAGCGCTGGCAGAGAGTGCGCGACCAGCTCGTCTCGAACATGACCAACTTCGGCTTCCCCTACATCGTCGTCGCCGACGGCGACTACAACAACAACCGCGAGCTTTACCTCAAGCACCAGTACGAGGGCGCGGAGCTTGATGTTACTTACGCGCGCCGCGTCCTCGAACACGTCCACACGCTCTGGGGACGCCCCGTCCATCTCGAAACCATCGTTGACGACGAGCCCTCACGCCTCCACTACAACGGCGAGGAGCACGACGAGGACTGAAGGCACAGCGGATGCCACCTGCCACGACACAGGTGCCGTAGCGTGTGCCCGCGACTTACGGGCAGGCAGTGCCGACTCGGAAGCGCGGCCTTGAAGGAGCGTCCACGTTCGCGCGTGAAGAGCAATCCAGTCCGCTCTCAGGTCTGCGGTCTCGCGCACGCCTCGCCCGTCAAATGGTCGGGTTCCAGGAGTTCATCCAGAGCGTGTTGACCGAATCCCTACGGCCGACCTTGTAGACGTTGAGGCTGGTGAGCGCGGGCGCGTAGAGGTGCAGGGTGACGAGGTCTTGTCCGCTGACTTCGGGGTTGCCGAGTTGGTGTATGTCGGGCACATCCGCTCCGGTGACGCGGCCCGGCATCCACTCGCGCGCGGACTTGTAGGCGAGCCCTTCGGCCTCTGACATCTCGAAGAGTGTTTCCCACATCACGCCGCGCAGCACGCGCACCGCACCGAACGAACCGGCATGGTCGTGGATGGGCGTGCGCTGTCCCGGTCGCCAGCAGAGTACGAGCAGTTCGGCATGCTCGCCGAGGTGTACGCGGTGGCGCGCGTAAGTGCCCACCTTGAAGCCGACGTAAGGTCGCAACTCATCAACGCCGACAGAGACTCCCGCGAGCAATGCGCCCACCTCGTCGAAAGTCGGCGGGTGCGAGACGGCCGACAGACGCTCGATGAGTCCGGCGAGGTTGTAGCCGGAACCCTTCGCGCCCTCTTGCGGCGTGCAGGCTCGTCCGGTGGCGTGCAGGGTGCTACTGCTGGTGCTGCTGCTCGACATCTTCGCTCTACTCCTCTTCGCGTGCGGAGAATGGTTCACGCGTGAAAGCCTTAAGGCTTCTTACGACAAACAGGGTTCTCAAGTCAACAGCCTGTCGGCGCAAAGTCTCAAGTCCGCCAGCACAAAGTCTCAAACGATTTCGCGCGGAGACTTCCGCAGGAGCGGCGAACGTGTGCGGCTCGTCCTCACTTTGTTATCAATTCGTGATGAGCGCTTTGGGCGCTTCGTATATCATCGGGTTGTTTGCTGCGCACCTGCGTTTGAAAGCTCGCGCCGCTTTCAACGAGGCGTCGTGCGGTCGCGCGTTATTGGAATTCGCAAGCCCTATGCTCTTTGTGAAGCAGAGTATCATCCGCGCCTCGCCCGAGCGCGTCTTCGCCTTTCACGAGCTGCCGGACGCGCTCGTCCGTCTGACGCCGCCGTGGGAGCCGACGCGCGTTGTGCGCGCCGCGCCGGACTTGCACGTGGGCTCGGTGGCCGTGGTCGAGACGCGCATGTTTGGGCTCGTGCGCGTGCGCTGGGTCGCGCGGCACACGGCCTATGACCCGCCGCGTATGTTCGAGGACGTGCAGGTCGAGGGGCCTTTCAAATCTTGGCGGCACCGGCACACAATCGAGCCGCACGAAAAGGGTGCGGTGCTTCGCGACGAAGTTGATTTCGAGACGCCGCTCGGAGGGCTCGGTCGCCTCTTCGCGCCGCTGCTCGTCGAGCCGCGCCTCGGCCGCCTCTTCGAGTTCCGCCACCGCGTCACACGCGAGTGGTGCGAGCGCGTGGCATAGGAGTAGCTATACACACAGGCATGTCGGAAATCGTGAACCGAAACGAAACGCGGGACGGGCGCGGGTGGCTCATCATGGGCGTCTCGCTGGCCGTGCTCATCGGGATAGCACTGCTCAAAGGGCGTGCAGACTCGGGCGGGGAACTTGACTGACTAACTTACGACCAACGAGCAAAGGGGAGAATTATACATGGCAACAGCAGCTTCAAAGATGACGCACGACAATCCTACTACCAGCGGCAATCAAAGCTTGACGGCGGGCGGCGACAAGGACGTGGTCGAGGCCACGCTCCGCACGTTTGACCAGTCTACGAAGAGCGCGGCGGGCGTCAGCCTGTTCCACATTCTAACGCTGGCATCCATCGGCGGCTCGCTCGCACTCTTCTTCGCGGGCAAGAAGTCGGCGGCCATCTTTGTCGGACTCTGGCCGCCAACCTTTCAGGCGCTCAAGTCCGTGGCCGACACGAACAAAGAGAACAAGAAGTAGATCGTTCGACACGGTCGAATGAAAGAGAAGCCGCAGGGCCTTTTGCGCCCCGCGGCTTCTTCTTTTTAATAACGCCTTCGGGGCGTAGACAGTAAAGAGCGCCGCCTCACTCAACATGCAGCGCACGGCCCACCGAAGGGTCACGGCGCACGCGCCAGATTTTTGAATCGAGATAGTAGTGAAGCAGCGCGTAGCCCCAGAGGAAGCCCGAGATCAACTGCGTCAGTAAGGCTTCGGGCGCGGCGGCGTGATTGACGTACTGTCGCGGCACCTGATACCAGATGCCGAAGAGGACGCCGAGGATGATGTAGTGCGGGAGCCTGCGGCTGATGAACTCGGCCGCGCCATGGCGCTCGCGGCAACCCTCGTCGCGCTTGTACTTCTGGTTGTGAAACCAGACGAGGCGATGATACTGGAGGTTGTGATAGATCGTGAGCATCGCGACGATGGCAATGGGCTTGTGCGGCATCGGGGTGAGCAGCACGACCCAGTGCATCGGCACGGCCGCCGCAAGCAGAAGGTACTTCGGCACGTCGAGCGCGAGCCCCGCAAGCGAGCGTTGCACTTGTCGAGCGGCCCACGCCGTCGCCGCAACGATGGTTGCCGCGAGCAGCACTGTCTCAAGCAGAGAGAGCGAGGCGTGCAGCGCCTCTGGCACGCGCCGCAAAGCTTCGGGGTCGCGCGCGACGAAGCGCGCGAACGGGTAGGAGAAGACGAGCAGAAGGAACGTGCGGTCGAGGAAGTTGTCCGTCGGGTCGAGGTCGCCGTTCTTCTTCTTGTAGAGCACCATGAAGCCGTAGTGTTGCTTGACGAGATGATAATAGGCCCACAGCGCGGCGACGAAGAAGAAGACGAAGCCCGCGCCCGCAAGCACCGCCACGGGCCCTGCGGCGAAGAAGAGAAGCGACCACCACAACAAGCGGCCCCGCGTGCGCCGCTCCTCGCGGTCGAAGTACGTGCGTGAGAAGGTCGCGAAGACGTGCGGCGCGTCCACCAGCACCGCCCACACCACGACCATCGGCACAAGCGGCACAATCCCCCACACGTAGAGCGCGAGCATCGCGTAACTCGTCACGACCGACCCGATGAACCATACGAGGTCTTCGCGCGCGCTGATGATCCAGCGCAGCGAGACGGCGCGCGTCTCTGTCACGGCCTTGAGCGTCGGTGTCGTCGTCGTGGCGGACATAAGAATTTCGAGGGAGCGTTCAGACTTAAACTCGCGTCGGCGCGTGGACAGGCGCGAGTCGGCGCGCACATAATTCGTCAAACCGGAACCGGCGAGGCGTGCGGGATTTTATCACGCCGTGCGTGCGTAGCAATGCGCTGCGCCGCCCGACCGCGCGGAGGAACTCAAAAGAATGGCCGATGACGAGAAGGGGCTCGGGCAACTGCTCGCGCTCATGTTTCAGGCGCACCCGTGGCACGGCATCCCGCCGGGCGAAGACGCGCCCGCCGTCGTCAACGCTTACATCGAGATCGTGCCGACCGATGCCGTCAAGTACGAGTTGGACAAAGCCTCGGGGCATCTACGTATAGACAGGCCGCAACGCTTCTCGTCGTTCCCGCCGACGCTCTACGGCTTCATCCCACAGACCTTTTGCGGCAACCGCGTGGGCGAGTTGTGCCGCAAGTACATGAGCGGCGACCGCGCGATACGCGGCGACGGCGATCCGATGGACATCTGCGTGCTGACCGAGCGACCGGCCGCGCACGCCAACTTCCTCGTCCGTGCCAAACCAATCGGCGGCCTGCGCATGGTTGACGGCGACGAGGCCGACGACAAGATCATCGCCGTGCTTGAGAACGACGTAGCCTACGGCTACATCAACGACATCAATGAGGCACCGCGCGGTGTGGTCGAACGCCTGCAACACTACTTCCTCACCTACAAGCAACTGCCGCAGGAGTCGCCGCGCCGCGTCGAAATCGCGGACGTGTACGACCGCGACGCCGCGCTCGAAACAATCGGCCGCAGCATTGATGACTACCGCGCTCTCTACGGCGCGCCCGAGTCGCGCTTGAGCGATTTGAGAAGACTGCTTTCGGGTTGAGTGAGCAGGAGGTTTGAGACGGCTCAGAGGTCGAGGCGATTCCACCGAGCGCGTGAGTCGTCGCGTCGTCAAACAGCACGTCGGGTGTCTTCTTCGACGCCGCAGCGCGCGCAGCGAAGCACGTTGCGCGTCTCGTCCTTCCAGCGTGCGAGCGCATTTGATGAGAGACGCGGTGCGCCGCCTTCCGATTCACCCTCGCGGAAGAAGCGCGCGAGCGACTGTCGCGTCTCCGGCGGCAGCGCGGCCGCGCCCTCCGACTCGCGGCAGTGCTTACAGTCCCACCCGAACCCCTCGTTGACGAAATGCACAGTCTCGGTCACGCGAAAAGGCTAGAGGCTGGCAACCGTTGAAGTCAAATCGACGATTGCCAGCCTCAAGTTTTTAATCCACTGGCCTACAGCTTCGGCTTCCGGCCCGTTACCTTCTGACGCTGTTGCGACGTTGTTGCTGTTGCTGCTCAGGGAGCAGTCGCACGGGGACGGTCGCGCGTTGGCCGTTGCCGTGGACGACCTCGATCTGCACCACGTCATTGAACTGGTGCTTATCGAGCGCCTTGTAAAGGTCGTTCTGTTCGACCACCTTCTCGCCGTCAATCGAGGTGATAATGTCACCGACGACGAGGTCGCCTTCCGCCGTCTCGGAGAGGCCGTGCAGTCCCGCGACTGCGGCCGAGCCGTTCGGGTCAACCTGAAGAATCAGGAGCCCCTGCTCGACGGGGAGACGTATGCCGCGCAGGTCGGAGACGGCGCGCGGGTAGATGCCGAGCTTGGGACGAACGACGCGGCCATCGCGTATGAGCTGCGGGATGATGCGCTTGGCGATGCTCACGGGGATGGCGAAGCCGACGCCGACCGAACCTCCGCCGTCGGGCGAGAGTATCTGCGAGTTGATGCCGATCATGCGTCCCTGCGAGTCGAGCAGCGGCCCGCCCGAGTTGCCGGGGTTGATGGACGCGTCGGTCTGAATGGCTCCCTCGATGATGCGGCCGTTGCGCGCCTCGATGGGTCGCTGCAAGCCCGAGATGACGCCCGTGGTGAGCGTGCGGTCGAGACCGAACGGGTTGCCGATGGCAAGCACCTTCTGCCCGACCGAGAGGCGGTCGCTGTCGCCGAGCGGCACGACCTTCAAAGCCGCGCCCGCGCCTGTCACCTGCAAGACGGCGAGGTCTGTATCGGGGTCGCCGCCGACGACGCGCGCCGGGTAGGTCTTCTCACCGCCGAAGCTGACGGTGACGACATCCGCGCCCTCGATGACGTGATAGTTGGTGAGGACGTGTCCCTGATCGTCAATGACCGAGCCGGAGCCCGCGCCGCTGCGTCCCGCGTCGAAGAAGCTGCGCGGCTGGCGCGTCGTGCTGACCGAGACGACGCCGGGCGAGATGGCGCGGAAGACCTCGATGTTGTTCTGCTCGTCGGTGGCAACCGACGGGTCTGTGATGCCTGCGATGTTGGCCGTGGCCGCCGAGTCGTCGCTGTTGAAAGCCGCGGTCGGCTGTTGCAGACGACTCCCCCAGCGGTCGAAGCACGCGACGCCCGCCGCCGCGAAGACGGCCGAGAGAATCGCGATGGTCAGGATTTGTCGTGCCGAGATGTTATACATGGCTCTGTTCCCCAAAGATTTCATAAATCACCCGTGAATGGATTTTGCAACTAAGATGCCGCCGGGCACGTGCGGCGTTGCGCGTGCGTGGCCGCCCCGTGAGCTTCACGCTCGAAACATTTTCACGCGGGAGACAATTTTACTACGAAGCCGCGCACACCGGAGTTCACGCACGGGCGTTGGGAGCAGGCAGTTGGCCTTGCGGCGCGCGCACTCCCGTACAGATTCGTGCGGCGTGGCGAAAAAGTTCCAGCGTGATGTTTGTGCGGGGCGACGCGCTCGCGTTAAGAGAAGAGCGCGACGAGTTTGGAAGGGAAGTGAAAGACTGCGGCCACTGCCTCGGGCGGTTGCCAGCCGAGCGCGGAGGCTCCCGTTGCGAGGTGGACGAGCATCAACGTGAGATAGAGGTAGAGCGTGAAGTGCAGCCCGCGCCGTGCCAGCGCGACGTGCGAGAAACGGTAGAGCGTGTAGGCGACCAGCGCGCCGACCAGAAGCTTTGCGGAGAGGAAGGGCGCGTTGCCGCGTTCGAGCAGGTATGCCATCAGACCGTTGCCCTCGGTCGCCACCCCGCCGCGCACCCACATTATCGTCAACTGCGCGTCAAGCCAGTTCAGCAGGAAAAGCAGAAGGCTTTTCGTGAAGGCGTTCATCGAGAGTCGCTCCCTTTCGCGGCCAACCTCGTTTAACTTTCCGCCCCTGAAACGACCGAACCCCCAGTTCCGGAAAACTGGGGGTTCACTGCCTTGTCGTACCAACGGAGGAATGAAAACTTCGCTAACTTACCCCGAAAATAAACACGCAATCGGCTCCGTATTCCAAAGTCAGTTGAGAGCCTTCCCGGTGTGGCTACTCACTCGAACTTTGGCTTTGACTTCAAGAGGCGGCGGCCTCTTCGGCGGTGATGAAGCGCAAGCGGGGCGAGTCTTGAAGGACGCGTGTGCCGGGAGGGACGGAGTGCGTGAGCCACACGTTGCCGCCGATGACCGAGCCGCGACCGATGATGGTGTCGCCGCCGAGGATAGTCGCGCCCGCGTAGATGACCACGTCGTCCTCGATGGTCGGGTGTCGCTTGGTGT
This sequence comes from Acidobacteriota bacterium, assembly GCA_032230645.1. Taxonomy (GTDB): domain Bacteria; phylum Acidobacteriota; class Blastocatellia; order Pyrinomonadales; family Pyrinomonadaceae; genus QHXN01. Next base: position 15,214 of record JAVXWN010000245.1, read on the forward strand.
GGCGGACGAGTTGGCCCTCGCCATCCTTATCAAAAGAGAATGCGCCGAGCGTGACGCCCTGATAGAGCTTGACGTTCGCGCCGATGACAGCCGTGCCACCGACGACGACGCCCGTGCCGTGGTCTATGAAGAAGCCGGAGCCGATGCGCGTGCCGGGGTGGATGTCTATACCGGTGCGGCTGTGCGCGTGCTCGGTCATGATGCGCGGGATGAGCGGCACGTCCAGAGCGTGCAGCTCGTGCGCGAGGCGGTACGTCATGATGGCGTAGAGACCGGGATAGCTGAAGATGATTTCGTCGTAGCAACGGGCGGCGGGGTCGCCGTCATATGCGGCCTTCACGTCGGTCGCGAGAACTTCGCGCACAGAGGGCAGGCGCGAAAGAAACTCCTCGGCGCACTCGCTCGCCTGCCGTTCGGTGACGGGGCAGGCGTCGTCGAGCCGGTGCCCGTGGCCCGCGGCGCGCGCGACCTGTTCGGTCAGAGTTTCGTAGAGCCATGCCAGACGCGACTCGACGTGCAGCCTCAGGCTCGCGCCCGTCAGCCCCTGCGCGCCCGTGTAGCCGGGGAAGAGAAGCTCATGCAGCGCGTCGAGGACAAGGACGGCCTCGGCGCGCGACGGCAAGGGCCGCCGGTCGAGGTGATGAATCTTCACCCCCTCGCGCGAGTACGACTCGACGAGCGCACGTGCTGCGCGGCTGACCTTATCGCTCATTCCCAAGTAGACAGCAGTCAGTAGAAAAGCATTGGTTAATTCATCGTCAGCATCCAAGCGTCAGCACTCGCCAAGCGAAGCCTACTGACTACTGACTACTCATTCAATCTCGATCCCGCGCTCCTTGGCGATGCCGCGGGCCTTCATGATGATGTCGTCGTCGGGGGGCTCGGTGCCTTCCATCCATGCCGAGACCTCTGCGATGGGGCGGCCGAGCGCGACGGCGAATTTCTCGTCGTCTGACTCGAAGCCGTTGTCGCGCAGGCGGCGCAGCAGTGCAAGCCCGGCGGCGTTGTCCGTGCCGCGGTCGTCGAGCGCGTTGTTGTTGTCGTCGCGGTTCTCTAACTCGTTCTTTGCTTCAGCCATGATTGGTCGCCCCCAGTTGCCGGTCTCCCTCGGTCGCGTTGTATCCCAAGTCCTGAATCTTCTTGACGAGCGTCTGCTGCTGCACGACGCTCGTGTCGAACTGTACGACGGCTGTCTTGCCGCCGAAGTTCACGTCGGCGCTCCGGACGCCCGTCGTCTCTTCGAGCGTGTCCTTAATAAGCGCGGCGCACGAATCGCAGTGCATGCCGCTGATGTGTAGCTCAGCCTTCAATCTTTAATTCCTTCCTTGAATGCGCTTCGTCGCACGCCGCATCATCAACGGTCTCGGGCGTCGCGTGGCGCGAACTGATTTTTGCCTTGCCTTCGGTTGTAGTTATTATAGCTCAGGGCGCGGCGCGCAGGCCACGACCGCCGGGACGTTTGAAGTTCCAGCGCGGTTGTTGAAGGCCGTGGTGGTCAAAGCGATGGACGAGCGACAGCAGGATGTGTTGACGATTGCAGATGCGTTGCGCGAGGCGGCGACGCGTCTGCGCGTGGCCGGTCTGGACGAGCCTCGACGCGAGGCAGGCTCGCTGCTCTCGCACACGACCGCGCGCGACAGCGCCTTTCTCATCACGCATGCCGACGAAGCGTTGACCGCCGAACAACTCACAACCTTCCGCGCTTCGGTAGAGCGCCGCGCCGCGGGCGAGCCCTTCCAGTACATCGCGGGTCGGCAGGAGTTCTACGGGCTTGAGTTTGAGGTGAACGCCGATGTTCTTATCCCGCGCCCCGAGACCGAGTTGCTCGTCGAGAAGACGCTCGAACTCTTGAAGAGTGTGGACGCGCCGCTCATCTGCGACGTGGGCACAGGCTCGGGTTGCATCGCGGTCTCGATTCTTCATGCGCGTACCGACGCACGCGGCTTCGCGCTCGACATCTCAACGAAAGCCCTCCGCGTTGCCGGGCGCAACGCCGCACGACACGGCGTCCGCGAGCGGATGCAACTCGTCGTCTCAGACGGCTTCGATGCGCTCGGCGCGGACGAGCACAGAGAGATTCGCTTCGACCTCATCGCCTCGAATCCGCCTTACATCGCGGAAGAAGATGTTGAAGGTCTGCAAAGAGAAGTGCGCGAACATGAGCCGCGCGTCGCGCTCACGCCGGGCGGCGACGGACTCTCGGTCATCCGCATGCTACTCGCGGAAGCGCCGCAGTTCCTCAAACCCGGCGGCCATCTCCTTATCGAGATAGGCTTCGACCAGCACGAGCAGGTCGCCGCGCTCATCGCTCCGCGCGTCTGGACGCTGCTCGACGTACACCGCGACCTGCAAGGCATCCCGCGCACCGTCGCTCTCCGTCTCAAAGAGTAGCCGCGTGGCAGGCGGCGTGTTAGAATCCGGCGAAAATTCAACACCTGTTTTTTATGGACAAATTTCGCATCACCGGCGGCCGACCCTTGAGTGGTCGCGTCACAATCAGCGGGGCGAAGAACTCCGCGCTGCCGTGTCTGGCGGCGGCCAT
>JAVXWN010000246.1:0-13074 GCA_032230645.1 Acidobacteriota bacterium
TAGCCCGACGAGTATCGAAGTCAAAAACACCGAGGTGATGAGGAGCAGTCCAACCGCGCCGATCATGCCGAGCGTCAACGCACGACCATGCAGAAAGGCGCGCGGCCGCGTTCCCCAGATGCGGTTAAGCGCGCGCTCGATGACGGCGAAGACCCACGAGCCCGCCCACAGCGTCACGACCATCGCGCTGATGACGCCGCCCCAGCCAACGTCTTTCAGCGACTTGATGGTCGCGCGCAGGAACTCGCGCGAGCCGGGATAAATTTCGACGATGCGCGTCAACGCCTCGCTGCCCGCGACGAAGCGGTTGCCGATGACGAGCATGACGAGCAGCGCCGGGAATAGAGTCAACAGCCCGAAGTAGCTCATTGCCGCGGCGGGCGTGAACAGGTCGTTCTCGTGAAACTGGTGGAATGTATGTTGGAGGATGTTCTTCCACGGCCCGAGGTTCTTCACGCCCCAGCGCCGCCGCGAGAAGAAGGGAATTGGTCTTCGCACGTTCTCCATCCATCACCGCCTTGAGTGAACCACGCGCTCTCTAGTCTTTACACGCGGGTACGATTGTCCGTCATTTCCCGCCGCGCCGCAAAAGCTCAGCGCGCATGCGCGCCAACCGCCAACGCATTTTTCTCAAGCACCGCGCGCGCCGAGGCGAGCAGCGCGACGGCGCGCATCTCTTCATCTTTAAACGCACGTGCCTCCGCGAGCGTTCGCGCCGAATCGAGCCGCGCCGCCTCGGCAAAGACTTCGCCGAGGCTGACGGGCGCATCGGGCGCGCTGACCCAGAGGCTTCTATCAAAGGCGTTGACGTTGAACTCAAGAAGCATCTCGCCATAGCGCAGCCCTTCCGTCTCGCCCGCGGCGCGAACGAAGGCGGGCAGCAACTCCCACAAGCGCACGCCGCCCGAGCGCGCGGCCGAGAGCGTGACGAGCGCAAGCGCGGCCGTGCGTTGCGCGCCTCGGTCGGCCCCCGCGGCGGCGCTTGCTGCTTCGGCGAACAGCGCATCGGCGCGCACGCGATGTTTCGTATGCGCTGCCATCTCGGCTGCCTGCGCAAGCCCGAGCGCGCGCACCTCGGTCGGCACGTCCGCCGCCCTGACGAACGAGGCGGCGCGCTCGAAGGCGTCCGGCTCTTCGTCATCGAAGCTGCGCGAGATGTTCGCGACCTGTCGTATAGCAACGACGAGCCGCGCGGCGCGACGTGCTTGCGCGTCCTCGATCTGCTCGGTGAAAGAGCGCGCACGCTCCCACAGTCCGAGCCGCGCGGCCCGAGCAACGACAGAGAGCCGCGCGAAGTCGCGTCCCGCCGAATCGCTTGCACGCGAGACCTCTTCGAGCGGGAAGGCGAGCGGGTCAACCGGGTTCTTCGGCGCGAGGTCGCTCACGTCCATCTTCGTCTTGAGCGATTCGCGGCGTCCCGCTTCAATCTCTGCCGCGAGCGAGACGAGACGCGCGTTGAGCGCGGGAGCGAACTGCGCCGCCTCATGCTCGAAGAAGGGGAGCAGGCGGCCGACAGCGAAGTAGAGCGCCGCCGCTTCGTCACTGCCCGAGTCTTTGCCGCCGCGTTGCGCATGCGTGCGAAGAAGCATCGCGGCTGCCGCGCTATAGAAAGCGAGCCGCGCCCGCGCGGGGAGAGCTTGAGCGGCAAGCTTCGCCTCTTCGTTCTCGTAATGAAGTGTCGTGAAGTCTGCCGAGCCGTCCGCGCCGATTGAGACGCATAGCTCGGGCGAGATGATTGGCGTCGAGAGCAGCAGCACGTCGTTGGCGTCCGCGCTCGCATCGCCAAGCGTCCTTTCGAGCAGCCGCAGATAGAGCGCGTCGGCGTCGCGCTCGTCGCGCGCGCGCAGGTCGAGGATGAACTTGAGAAGGGGAAGGCTCGGCCCTTCGGCGACGAGCGGCGCTACTGCTTCGGCGGCGTGTTTGAAGTCGCCCTCTTCAACGAGCTGGCGCGCGATGAAGAGTCGCTGCCAACCCGCGCGACTCAGGGTTCGTTCGCGCCCGTTCGACGCAGCGTCGTCAGACCGCGCGTCGGGCTGCGCCGGAGTCTTTTCGGCCTGCGTCTCGGCGTCGGTCGAACGTTTGACAAGCTCGCGCTCGAACTCACGCATCAGCGCGTCGGCCATGCGCGTGTCGTGCCTGAGAGCCGTCTTGACGACGTAGCCGCGCGCCGTCGTCAGCGCGTCGAGCGCGTCCTCGCGCGGGTCTTCCGAAGTCCCGAAGCCCTCCACGTGGTCTTCCGCGCCGGGCGCGTTCGCGGCCTCCCACGCGCGACGCAGAATCGAGCGCGCCGCCTGTTGGTCGAAAGGCCATAGCGCGTCGGCCGCTTCGGCCTGCGTGCGGACGCTCTCGTAAACGTCATCGAACGCGCGTGCAAGCTCGGCCGACTCCTGCAACGCCGCGACCGCTTGCGTCACCTCGCGTCGCGCGCGCGCGGCTCCGGCCTCCGCATTCTTGTCCGCCTTCTTCTGCGCGCCCTGCTGTTTCGCATCCCTTCGCGCATCCTGTGCGGTCGTCTGCGCGTGCGCGACGCACATGAGCGCGCACGCGAGCGACGAGGCGAGAAGCATCCGGCTTGTGCGTGGCGAGGGTCTCACGGCGTCGGCTTTGGGGAAACTATTCAGGGTCGAAGAGTCCGGGGCGTGGCTGTTGCTGACGCGGAGGGTCAATGCCGAAGTGCTCGTAGGCGAGGCGCGTGGCGGTGCGCCCGCGCGGGGTGCGGTTGAGGAAGCCTATCTGGATGAGGTAGGGCTCGATGATCTCTTCGATTGAGTCCTTCTCCTCCTGTAGCGCGGCCGACATGTGGTTGAGGCCAACGGGGCCGCCCTGATGCTGTTGAATAATCATCAGCAGAAGCTTTCTATCCATCTCGTCGAGGCCAAAGGTGTCAACCTCCATGCGGTTCAACGCGTCGTCGGCTATCTCTTTGGTGATGTTCCCCTCCTGCTCGACCTCGGCGTAGTCGCGCACGCGCCTGAGCAGACGGTTGGCGATGCGCGGTGTGCCCCGCGCGCGCCGTGCAATCTCGCGCGCGCCGCTGTCGTCAATCTCGGTGCCGAGTATCTCGGCCGAGCGAAGAACGATTGTCGCAAGCTCTTCGTGTGAGTAGAAGTTGAGGTGGAAGACGATGCCGAAGCGTCCGCGAAGCGGCGCGGTGATTAAGCCGGGGCGCGTCGTCGCGCCGACCAAAGTGAACTTCGGAAGATCGAGTTTGATTGAGCGCGCGGCCGTGCCCTGCCCGATCATGATGTCGAGTTGATAGTCCTCCATCGCGGGGTACAAGACCTCTTCGATGGCGGGCGACATGCGGTGTATCTCGTCTATGAAGAGAACGTCGCCCTCTTGCAGGTTGGTCAGGAGCGCGGCGAGGTCGCCCGGCTTCTCGATGATGGGCCCGGCGGTCGAGCGAAGCTCCGCGCCCATCTCGTTGGCGATGATGACGGACAGTGTCGTCTTGCCGAGACCGGGCGGGCCGGTTAAAAGCACGTGGTCGAGCGACTCGCGGCGCTGGCGCGCGGCGCGGATGAAGATGCCGAGGTTCTCGGTCGCCTTCTTCTGCCCGATGTACTCGGCCAGACGCGAAGGGCGCAGAGACAACTCGAACTGCTTCTCCTGCTCCACCGCGCCCCGCTCGCGCACGTTTTCGGGATCGATGTCAGACATAAGAAGAGCAAGGATGAAGGCCGCAGGGATGAAGGATGAAAGCGAGGCTGCCGGAGATTGCTTTCACTTCATCCCTGCGGCCTTCATCCTTCATCCTTTCGACAGTTGCCGCAGCGAGCGGCGCAGCAGCGTTTCGACGGAGAGTTCGCCGCCCTCGTGCATGGCGCTGCCGAGAGCCTTGTCGGCAGCGGGCTTGGGGAAGCCGAGTTGGAGCAGCGCGGCGAGCGTGTCTTCGCGCAGCGCGTCCTCGGACTGCTGCTGCGCTCCGGCAGTGCCTGCGGCAAACTCTTGTTCGAGCGCGGGACTTGAGAGCGCGGCCATCTTGTCGCGCAACTCAATCACGAGACGCTCGCCGGTCTTGCGCCCGACGCCCGGTATCGAGGTCAGTCGCGCGTAGTTGTTCGTGCGAATGGCCGTCACTATCTCGTCGGCGTTCATCCCCGACAACATAGCAATGGCCGACTTGGGGCCGATGCCGCTCACCGAGATGAGCAGCGTGAACAGCTCGCGCTCGCGCTCGGTGCGAAAGCCGAAGAGTTGTAGCGCGTCCTCGCGGACGTGCGTGTGAATGCGCAGGCGAACGGGCGCGTTAATGTCGCCGAGGTCGTAGAAGGTCGTGACCGGGATGGTGACTTCGTAGCCGACGCCGCCCACGTCCACAATCACACTGGTCGCGTGCTTAGCCAGCAGTGTCCCTGAAAGGTGTGCAATCATTATTCAGCTTGATACGGACGAGAGAAGGAATTTCGGGAGCGCCTCACGTTTCACAACGATTTTAGATGAACCCGCAACCTTCGGCAACGAGCGACGCGACGAAGAGCAAGGCACACGACGAGCTGCCTGACGGTGGCAATTTCCGCAAGCACGTGCTCCCGGATGGGCTTCGTCTCAACGGCCCTTCGTTCCGACTTACTCTCAAGCGTGTGCACGCGCGAGTTCAAATCGCGAAGGCTTGCGTCTATGGCATCGAAGCGTGCGAAGACCCGCTCCTCGAAGAAGCGACTGTCCGGCAGGTTATGAGGTGTTTCTTCGCTCATGGCCGATAATTATGAACCTCGCCTAATTTCTGTTCAAGAGTAATGTAGCGCGTGTCTTTTCGCGGCGGCTCGCGCGGGGTATACTTCGTGGGGCCGGTTCTCTCCTCTGAAAAGGTACTCGGATGAAGTCGGAAAAAATTTCTGAGCTAACGACAAGCCGTTTGAGCGTCTACCTGCGCTGCCTGAACCTGCTGGCCGTCGCGGGTATCAAGACCATCTCATCGCAGGCGCTCGCCGATCAGTTCCAACTGAACTCGGCGCAGATACGCAAAGACCTCGCACACTTCGGCGAGTTCGGCACGCGCGGCGTCGGCTATTCCGTGGACGGGTTGCGCCGGCACCTGACGCAGATACTCGGGCTCGACCGCGCGCACCGCGTCGGCATTGTCGGCGCGGGCAACCTCGGCACGGCGCTCGCCAACTACAACGGCTTTCGCGAATCGAACTTCGAGGTCGTCGCGCTCTTCGACAACGACCGCGAGAAGATAGGCCGCAAGCTCGGTCATGCGCAGGTGGCAGTCCACGACGTGCGCAAGCTTACGCCAATCGTGCGCGAGCGCGACATAGACGTGGCCGTCATCGCCGTGCCCGCGCGTGTCGCGCAACGCGTCTTGAATCAGGTGATGTCGGCCGGGGTCAAGGCCGTCTTAAACTTTGCCCCCGTTCGTCTGCACGCGCGCTTGGGCGTCAAGGTGAAGACAGTTGACTTGACGATTTCGCTCGAATCGCTATCGTACTTTCTTGCGCGACCACAGATCACATGCGTCACCAACCCGCGCAGCCTGCTCCCCTACGAGGAGATCGCGCAGCGCGAAGAGCAGGAGTTGCAGCCGAACTGACAAGGAGTCCGGGTCATGTATTCGCACTTACTGAAGAAGGCACTGCCGTTCACGCTGACTCTCATTCTCGGTGCAACCGTCGCCGGGATGTTCAAGCCGCATCATCCCAAGACGCTGATGTGGACTTGGCCGGAGCACTCGACGCCACTGCTCGGGCGCGAAGGCCCGTTCGACGGCCTGCACGAACATCGGCACTCGTGCGACATGCGCCGCCACAACCTCGTCGCCGAGACCAAACCGCTCGTCATCACCTCACAGCCGAACGCGCAATGGCCGCGAGGGCTGGAGGTGGGGCCGGAGGGCGTTAGCCACGTGTGGGTGCAAGTGACGTTCGGCGCTGACGGAAAGGTGCACGAAGCTTTGCCGGTGCTCGACCGATACGACGCTTACCCGCAGGAACGTCTTAACCAAGTGTGGAGCGCCGTCTATGGCGCGGCGCGCGAGATTCGTTTTGAGCCGGAGACCATCAACGGCATGCCCGTCTCGGTCACGAAAGATGTCCTGATAAACTTTGCGTTAGAATGAGCAGGGCGGACGAAAACTTTTCTGATGGATGAGCAGACAGCCCGGCGCGAGATTGTCAGCGTCGGCAAGTTGATGTACGAGCGTTCCTACGTCGTCTCTTCGGACGGCAATATCAGCGTGCGCCTCGACGACGGGCGCATCGTCGCCACGCCCACGCAGACCGGCAAGGGGCGCATGACCGAAGAGATGCTCGCCCTCACAGACCTCGAAGGCAAGCCGCTCAACGACCGTCGCGCCTCAAGCGAGCTGGCGATGCACCTGCTCATCTACCGCGAGCGCGATGACGTGCGCGCGGTCTGCCACGCGCACCCGCCGCACGGCTCGGCCTTCGCCGTCGCGGGGCTCGCCATTGACCAGCCCATCCTGTCCGAAGTCATCCTGACTCTGGGCTGCGTTCCGCTCGCAGAGTACGGCACGCCCTCAACCGAGGAGTTGACCGATGCGATGCGCCCGCTCGTCAAGAACCACAACGCGCTTCTGATGGCGAATCACGGCGCGGTTGCTTATGGCGCGGACGTGTGGCAGGCTTTCGACCGGCTGGAGACTCTGGAGCACACGGCGAAGATTGCGATACTCGCACGCGCGCTCGGCGGCGCACGCGACCTGACGCCCGACTCCATCGAGAAGCTCATCGAAGTGCGCGAGCGCGCAGGCTATCTTGACGAGCGCGCACGCTGCCAGTCGTGCGGCTACCTGCACGAGACACGCATCGTCTGTCCCACAGGTGAACGAGATGCCGCGACCGTTGCGCCGCGCGCCGCCGCTGCGGGCCGGAACGGCAAAATCTCTTTGACGCGCGAAGAGTTGATCGAGCTTCTGAGTCAGGCGGCGCGCGTCGGCCGGTAAGAGATACATTCATCGCGGCGGACTTACCGCTTCACACACTGCTTCGCGAAAGGAGGCACCGACATGGCAAGTCGCCCGCTCAAACAGTCGGAGATAGATTTCGCTCACCAAGTCTTTCAGGATCAGTTGCCATACGGCAAAGTTCACATCGCCAGCTACTACCTCCCCGGTAATCAGGGGGTTCCCGTCACGCTGGCCTCGGTCTCTTCGATCATCCCCGTGGCCTCGCTCAGACACTACACGATCTACTTCGGCCCCGAAGTCTTCCGCGACGGTGCGGACGAGCCCGGCATCAGGGACACGTTCATCCACGAGTTGACGCACGTCTGGCAGGGCTATCACAGCGGCCTCGGTTGGGAGTACATGGTCGAGTCCATGATCGCGCAGGGTCATGCCGTGCTCACGACGGGCGATAGGAACAAGGCATACGAATACAAGCCCGGACGCGAGTGGGATGATTACAACGTCGAGCAACAGGCGCTCATCGTGCAGGACTGGTTCCGAAACGGCATGAGGGATGATGACGAGCGATACCCATACATCGCCAATCACATCCGCGCCGGTCGGAAGTGAGGCACGCGCGAGACTAGATGCGAGAGGCAAAAATCAAGGGGCATTCAGAGCGAGGGGCTTACGACGGCGTGCGCGGTCGCGCGGCGCGTTTGAAGGCATTCGCGCTTCCGCTCCTGCTCGCGTGCTGCTGCGTGCTGCTGACAGCGTGCCCGCCCGAAGGGGGCGACCTCGTTCCCTTGTCCCCCGTCGAAGGTGCAAGTCTCTCGACTTCGACTTTCGAGGGTGACACACTCGGCGTGAAACGCTCGGGCTTGACGCTCAGCGCACACGGCCGGTGGAGTGTGGCGGACGCCGCCACTTCCGTTATACTCGAAGCCGCCAACGCGAATAAGGAAGCCGCGACCATAGATTTCGGACGCAGCGAGATTATGTTGGGCGGCAGCGGCGCGGGCCGTCTCGTCCTGCGCTCGGTCAGCCGCGAGACGGGCGCGGGCGCTCCTGCCTTCATCAACGACAAGAAGGCGAGCATCGAAGGCGGGGAAGCGGCGAAGTTCGTTCTGGAGTTCAAGGTGGATTCCGAAGACGGGCGCTCGGGCGTACCGCGCGACGTGACGGGGCAGACGGCCACGCTGCGCATCCCCGTAGAGCTTGGTCAGGGCGCGACGACCATGGCGGATTTCGTCTTCGGCTTTAAGTACGCCGAGCGTCATCCGTCCAAGCAGTAAAGAAGAGTTTGCTCAAGCGTTAAAATAAACAAGACAGCGAATCGGAGAAGAAGATGGCTCAAGAAGCATTGGGAATGGTCGAGACGAAGGGACTCGTGGCGATGATCGAAGCCGCGGACGCGATGGTCAAGGCCGCCAACGTCACGCTGGTTGGCTACGAGAAGATAGGCGCGGGTTTCGTCACCGCCATCGTGCGTGGCGACGTGGCTGCGGTCAAGGCCGCGACGGATGCGGGCGCGGCAGCCGCGCGTCGCGTCGGCGAACTCGTCAGCGTTCACGTCATCCCACGCCCGCACGGCAGCGTTGACGACGCGCTGCCAATCGGTACGGACAGATAGAAAGCAGTGATGAGTGATAAGTGATGAGTGATAAGGTCAAGCCTGTCTTCAACTCATCACTCATCACTTATCACTCATCACTCCTCTTATGATTATCGCGCGCATCCTCGGCACGGTCGTCTCGACGCAGAAGGACGAGCGGCTGAAGGGCAACAAGCTCCTGCTCGTTCGCCCCTTGAACCTCGACGGCTCGGACGGCTCGGGCTACTTCGTCGCGGTCGATACGGTCGGCGCGGGCTTTCACGAACGCGTCCTCGTCGTCGCCGGTTCATCCGCGCGGCTCGCCGAGGGATTGAAGGACAGGCCCGTCGATGCCGCCATCATCGGCATCATAGACACGATTGATTTTGTGAACGATTGATCTGTTAATAGTCGATAGTAAATGGTGAATGGCAAAAGCAGTCGCCACTTACCATTGCCGATTCACCATTCACCAGAGATGCAACTAGCGCGTGTCATCGGGAACGTGGTAGCGACGGTGAAGAACGATTCGCTGGAAGGGCGCAAGCTTCTCGTCGTGCAGTCGCTCAACGCAGACCTCAAGCCGCAGGGGCCGCCGCTCGTGGCGCTCGACGCCATCGGCGCAGGCATCGGCGAGCTTGTCTTCTGGTGTCGCGGCAAGGAGGCGAGCTTTCCCTTTCACCGCGAGGACACACCGACCGACTGCACCATCGTCGGCATCATCGACTCGGAAGCGCACGTGACGAGAAGGGGGCGGCGGTGATTCTGGCGCGCGTGCTCGGCAACGTCGTGGCGACGCAGAAGAACGAGCGCTACGCGAACGCGCGCATGATGGTCTGCCAGCCCGTGACTCCTGATGGAGAGGAGTGGGGCGCGACCCTCATCGCGCTCGACTCGGTGGATGCGGGCGAGGGCGACACCGTGCTTATCGTGCAGGAGGGCTGGGGCGCTTCGACCGCCGCCACGGGCGAGCAGGGCGCGGCGATAGACTCGGCCATCATCGGCGTCGTTGACCGCATAGACCTGCTTGAAGAGGAAGTGAAACGCAAGCGATGAGCAGCAGCAGCGAGCAGGATAGGGTGCGTGAGCTTGCCGAGCGCGTCGCGCGTCGGCTGGCCGATGCGCCGGGGCATGCGAGCGCGGAGAGCGAAGGCGTGGGCGAACTCGCCGCGCTGCGCGCCAGCCTCTCTGAGATTCAAAGGCGTCTCGCGCACATCGAGTCGCACATCACGCACGAAGCAGACTGCGCGCAAACCGCGCGGCAGTCGGACGAACGCGCGACGCAACAAAATTCTTCTTCAACTTCTTCAACTCAGAATGCCTTCTCTCAGTCGCAAGCTCACGCGCGCCCCACATGGCTGAGCGGCACATACGTTCCCGCGACCTCGCACCCGAGCCAGGAGCAGTTCGACGGGCTCGGCGAAGCCGTCTCGGAACTCGTTGAATTCTTCGAGCGCGAGAAGACCTGCACGGTCGAGCCGGGCGGCAAGCCCTGCGACCACTGCGGCATGTGCAGCGCACGCGGGTTCTGAAGCCGAGAGGCTTTCACTTTTTTCGATTCCGCATGCGCCTTGGCGCACACAGTCTCTGCAACTAAAAAAAAGAAGAGGCCGCGCGTTAGCGACCTCTTCCTCTTTAACATGCTCTCCGGTTGACTTCGACTTCCGAGAAGTCAGCCCGCGATTGAAATTACCACGGTCAGCGACTCGGCGCGGTGCCCGGCCTGCGCATCGCGTTGGGGTCGATGCGTGGGGCCTGATGCGCGCCCTCCTCGGCCTTGAAGTAGGGCTCGTCCTTGAAGCCGTACATCTTTGCGGCGATGACTTGCGGGAACGTCGAGCGCGACGTGTTGTAATCCTGCGCCGCCGCGTTGTAATCGGTGCGCGCGACGTTGATGCGGTTCTCAGTCCCTGACAACTCGTCCTGCACCTTCATGAACAACTCGCTCGAACGGAGTTGCGGATAGTTCTCTTGCAACGAGAGCAGGCGGCCGAGCGTCCCGCCGAAGCTGTTGGCCGCTTCTATCACGGCCTGCCTCTGCTCGGGCGTCTTGTCGCCACCCTCGCCCTGCGGTTGTGCGCCCGTAGCGTTGAGGAGACGCGAGCGCGCCTCTGCAATCTGGCCGAAGACCTCCTGCTCCTGCACGCCCGCCGACTGCGCGGCCGCGACGAGGTTCGGCACAAGGTCGGCGCGGCGTTGGAGTTGACTCTCCACGTCCGCCCAAGAGCGTCTCACGTTCTGTTGCTTCGTGACGAGCGTGTTGTAACCGCAACCGCTCGCCGCGAACGAGACGAAGGCGACGAGCGCCAGCAGCAACACCCTTCTTGTTTTCATCATACTCCTCCTAAACTCTGACCATGCCTCGGCGAGGCTTAAGACCTGCCAATTAAAAAACTACCTCTGTCCGGAAACTTCCAAACGGTCAACATCCTCGATGACTCGCTCGACCTGCGCCATGTAGGATGCGAACAGAGCGTCGGCCTCGCGCTCGCCGAGCGCGGTTGCATCGCCCGCCTCACGCAACTCGAAGACACGCTCTAAGACTTCGCCGTCTAAGCCGAGCAATCGCGCGGTGGCGCTCACGATGTCGCGCTTGAGCACTGGCGGCTCCTCGCCATGGAGCAGCAGGACGGGCGCGAACAGCGTCGCAAAGCTCGAAAGGCTGTCGCTCATCAACTCCCTCAGACGCGCGGCCGACGCCGACGCGGGGATGTAGAGCCGACGCAGTTGCGTCAGCTTGCTGCGCAACTCGTACTCGGTCTGATGGCGCAAGTTGTCATCAGAGATGATAACGGTCTCGAACGGGTCGCGCCCATAGAGGACGACGCGCGCTCGCTCCATCTGATGGAATTCGATGGGGAAGACATCCGCCGCGTCGTGCAACTCCGCGAAGGTGAAGTAGACCGGCAGCGGGTGGCCGAGCCTCTGCCACTCGCGCATCGGTGCCTGCGCCAGACGTAAGTCCTCCGGCGTGATGCGTTCGAGCGCGATGAGAAGGTTGTAGTCGGACTCCAACTGCACGAAGTCGCCCGACGCCGCCGACCCGTACAGCACCACTGCCGTGAGGTTATCGCCGTGCGTCGCCTTCAAATCGCCGACCAGATGATTAAAAGCCTCGTGCGCCACTCTATTCGCCATTACAATCTCCGAAATGATGAACGCGCAGTGATGAATGATGAATATGAAACGGCTCGACCCTTAACATTCATCACTCCGCATTCATCATTCATCATTCATTACTTCTCACCAACTCCCGCCCGCGCCTCCGCCGCCGAAGTCACCGCCGCCGCCGAAGCCGCCGAAGCCACCGCCTCCGCCGCCCCAACCCGAGCCTCCGCCTCCGCCGAAGCCGCCCCATCCGCTCGAACTACGTCGCCCGCCGCCCACCACGTTACTCAACACGTTGGCGAGCAGCAGCCCGCTCAACCACCCACCTCCGCCTCCGCCGAAGCCGCCGCGACCGCCGCGTCCACCACGACCGCCCGCCATCGAGAGCATGATGATGATGACAATGACTATCAGGCAGCAGCCGCCGATGCCGAGACCGCCCGCCTCGCGCGAAGGCGTCTGGCGACCGCTCTGCACGGGCGCGCTGTACGCGTAACTCTGATCAATGCCTTCTAAACGGAAGTTGCGCTTCTCGGCCAGCGTTGCCACCGTCGCCTGCACGAAGTCCGAGATACCCTGACTATAGTTGCCCTGACGAAACGGCCCCATCAGGCGCTGGCGGCCGATCTGCCCCGCGAGCGAGTCAGGCATGTCGCCTTCAAGGTGACGGCTGACCTGCACCTGCCACTTGCGGTCGTTCACCGCCACTAACAGGAGCAGCCCGTTCTTCTCTCCCTCTTTCGACCCGATGCCCCACCCGCGCGCGAGCGCGAGCGAATACTCGAAGATGTCCGTGTCACCCGTGGTGGGCACGGTGACGACGGCGAACTCGATGTCCGCGCGTTCCTTGAGATGGTTGAGGATGGTCGCCAGCCGCTCCTTCGTCGCCGGGTCAATGACGTTGGCATCGTCCTCGACGTATTTGTAAAAGCCTTCCGGCTGCGACAGCGGTGCTTGCGTATACGCACGCGCGTTCTGTGCCCGCGCCGCACACGCGAAGAGACACACGAGCGCGAGGCACGCGATGAGCGAAGTCGAAAGTTTTTTCCTCGTCGGTTTCACAATCTTATTAACGTTGAAGCATAGTACGAAAATCTTGAACGGTTCGTTTTTTATCTTTACGACGACGCCCGCCACTGCCTAACCTTCTATCAATCGGTGCAACACGTAGAAGAGCGCAACGCCGACGAAGACCACGAGCGAGACCAACGGGTTCTTATGCTCAAGGTGGTTGACCTCTGGGATGAGGTCACTCGCCGCAACGTAGAGCGTCACTCCGGCCGAGAAGGGAAGCGCGTAGGCCACCGCCTCCGCAACGCGCGCCTGCAAGATCGCGACCGTCAGGACGCCCGCCAGTGTCGCCCCGCCGATTATCAAAGTCGCCCACAGCGCACGGCTCGCCGAACGCCCCGAAGCCAACACTATCGAAGCCGCCGTGAACCCCTCGGGCACCTTATGTAAGAGCACGGCGACAAAGACCAGAAGCCCCACCTTCCTATCGACGACGAAGGCCGACGCGACC
>JAVXWN010000253.1:0-2830 GCA_032230645.1 Acidobacteriota bacterium
CCGCGTGGCTTTATTCATCACTCATCATTTATCACTGCTGTTTTATGAAGCGCGGAAGTAGGATGAAGGCTGTGGTGTTCGCGCTCTCGCTTCTGCTCGGCGCGCACGGTTCGGCGCGTGCGCAGGAGGGCGGGGCTGACGAGCGGCTGGCGCGCATACTCGAACGCGCGGGCGAGGGCGTTGAGCGTTATCAAAAGGGGCTGTTCCGTATAGCCTTCACCGAGGTGCTTAGGAACGAGGAGTTGCGCGAGGATATGACGCCGAAGACGACGAAGGAGTTCGTCTATGACAGCGTCGTCGTGCGCGAGAATTTGTCGGAGCAAGAGGATGACTATTATCCGAAGACTGTCCGGCGGTTGAAGACCGTTGACGGCAAGCCCGCTAAGGAGCCTGCCGTGACCGAGGGGTTCATGGCTAACGTCACGGCGCTCGGCTTCCTGCTACGGAAGAGCCGCAAGCTCTTCAACTTCACGCTCGACGGCGAAGAGTCGTTGGGCGGGCGCAACGCTTACCGCATACGCACGCAGCGGCCGGGGCAGGGCGAGCCGAGAGCGGAGTGGGAGGGGATGAGGTTTCAGGTCTTCGCGCCGACCGAGTACATCTTCTGGGTGGACGCGGAGAGCTTCGATGTGCTTCAGGTCGAGACGCATCTCATCGCGCCGTTCGAGTTCGATAGCCCGCACGTCTTCAACGCCGGCCCCCTCGGCCGCTTCGGCCCAACGCGGCGTCTTAAGTACGCGAGAGAGGATACGACGATACGTTTTCGCCGCGTGCAGTTCAAAGACCCCGAGCAGGTGTTGCTCGTCCCGGACTCGGCCGAGTGGTTGACGGTCATCGAGGGAGCAAAACACCCGCGCCTGCGCACCACGCTCCGCTGCGCCGACTATCGTCGCTTCCGCGCCGACGTAAAGGTCATCGAAGAGCCGGAGAAGTAAGTCGGAAAGCGGCATGGAAGGCACAGAGCAAACGACGGAAGGCAAAGGTAAGGCGAAGGGCAAAGGTGTGAACGCGCTCCGCTCGAAGAGCTTCGTGTTTATTATCTTCGCCTTTTGCCTTCTGCCTTTTGCCTTTCTCAAGTGGGCGCTGCCGGGCTCGCACGTGTCGCGGACTACTGAAGCACCCGCAGCGGTGCGGCCGAGCGAGACGGAGGCGGACGAAGTCTTGCGGCGCGCGGCGCAAAGTGCGCTCGGTGGGCGCGAGGGTGCGGTTCTGGTTTTGGACGCGCAGACGGGGCGCGTGCGTGCGCTCGCAGGCGGGCGCGCGGCGTTCGAGGAGGCGACGCCGCCGGGCTCGGCCGTCAAGCCCTTCACGATGCTCGCGGCGTTGCGCGCTGGCTCGCTCGACGAAGAGACACGTGTTTATTGTCGCGGCCGATACCGCCACGAAGATTTCAAGATCAACTGCTCGCACCCGCGCTACCGCGCCGCCTTCGGCCCCGCGCAGGCGCTCGCCAACTCCTGCAACTACTTCTTCGCACACGTCGCCGAATCGCTCGACGGCGACACTTACGCGCGCACGTTGCGCGAGTTCGGCTTCGGTGCGCGCACGGGCGGAGGCGATGAGCACGAGGCCGCCGGACTCCTGCCGAGAGAGACGCCGCGCGTGCAGGAGATGCTCGGCGAGAGCAGCGAGCTGCGCGTTACACCAGCGCAACTTGCTGCCGCATACACCGCGCTCTTCAACGGCGGGCGACTGCTTGCGCCGCGTGTCGCGCGCGCCGAAGGCTTCACGCCGCTCGTGCGTGCGCGTTTGGATGTCGCTCCCGCGCACCGCGCTCTACTGCTCGCGGGTATGCGCGGCGTGGTCGCCTACGGCACGGCCTCGCGCGCGGGGCTCGCAACGCTGCCCGTCTACGTCTTCGGTAAGACGGGCACCTCGACACCGCAGGACGGCTGGCGCGCTCAAGGGTGGTTCGTCGGGTTCGCCGCGGGGCGGACGCGGTCGGGCGGTGAGGCTTCGGCGAGTGACGACGCAGCGCCGGAAGACGTGCGCCTCACGGTGCTCGTCTTTCTCAAACGCTCGCGCGGCGCGGAGGCAGCCGAACTCGCGCGCCCCATCTTCGAGGCTTACGCGCGCACGCTCTCGGCACAGGACGAGCCTCAACTCGCCAACCTCGACGCGAACGGTGAAGCGCAACGGGCGCGTGCTTCAAATTCAAACGATGAAGGTGGCACTGATGAAGACGGCGGAACGGTCGTGCGCGTCCGCTTGTCGCGCGGGGATGCGACCCTCGCGCTTCCGCTCGAAGAGTATGTCTTCGGCGTGCTCGCGGCCGAAGGCAGCATCGAGTCCGAAGCCGAGGCGCTCAAGGCTCTGGCCGTCGTCGCGCGCACCTACGCGCTCAAGAACCTACGGCGTCACGCGCGCGACCACTTCGACCTCTGCGACACGACACACTGTCAACGCTTCGCGCCCGTTCGAGACGAAAGCGCGCGCCCCGGGTTCTACGAGCTTGCGCATCGCGCCGTGCGCGAGACTGCGGGCGAGGTCTTGCGCGACGCCTCGGGACGCGTCGCCGAGAGCTACTTCAGCGCGGCGTGCGGCGGGCGCACGGCTGACATCGCGAAGCTCTGGGGCGTTGAGCGAGCGCCCGCTCACCTGCGCGGCGTGCGCGACGACTTCTGCTCGGGCGCGGACGAGTCGTGGACGGATGTGATTCCGTCGGCGCAACTGCTGCGGGCGCTTCGCGCAGACGAGCGCAGCGACGTAGGAGCGCGGCTCGAAGGCGTCAGAGTCGTGCGACGCGACCAGACGGGGCGCGCGGAGTTGGTTGAGCTTGAAGGCGCGCGACGACGCGTCTTGCGCGGATGGGACTTTAAGATCATCGTCG
>JAVXWN010000255.1:0-3420 GCA_032230645.1 Acidobacteriota bacterium
CTTTACACACGCCTCATCGCGCACGCCTGCGTCGCGCTGCTGTTGATGACCTCCGTTCCCGCCGCAGCCGTAGCACAACGCCGCCGACATGCGACGCGCCCGCGCCCGCGCCCGAACGTGACGGCCCCCACCAGCCGGCCCAACACCACGACGACCTCTACACCGCAGGCATCCACACACGACGCGACGAGCGCGCCCAAGCAGCAACAGACAACAGCGCGTCGTGCGGAGCCTGACATCTCGATAGAGGAGATGCTGGCCGCCGACACATACAGCGCCTACACGGAGGTGCGCAGGGTCGGCACGCTCGCGCAGACCGAAGAGTTGAAGACTGCGGTCGCATCGCTCGGCCTCTACGGCGGCGTTGAGACGAAGCCACTGACAGACCTCTACAAGTTCGTCTTAGACAACGCGGAGGCGCTCGGCGAGTCGCGCTTCTTCGCGGCCTACATGCCCGCGCGCGTCGGCGTGCCGCAGGTGCTCGTCGCCGTTGAGCTTGAGTCACCTGAAGCGGCCGTTGCCTTCGAGCCGAAGTTCCGCCGCCTGCTCGGCGAGCAGGTGCGCGAGGTCAGGAAGGCGATTGACCCGGCGTCCGTCAAACCCGAGCCTCCGGCGCAAGCGCAGGCGGGCGCGAGGCAGAGAACGGAGACGAAGCCGCCCGCACCCGACTTCGCTTTGAAGCGTGTGGGACGCTGGCTCATCGCGGCCGACTCGCCATTCACGCTCAAGGGGCTCGGCGGTGAGGAGGGCGAGCAGCGGCTGGCCGATAGCACACGCTTCCAGTCGGTGCGTGGCCGCTTCGCAAACGATGCGCTCTTCATCTACGTTGACACGAACGTCGCGCAGCAAGGGTGGGCGCTTCAGATGCAGAGAGCGAACGAGGCGCAGGCGGCCGCCGCGAAACAGCCCGAGGTGATTGCGCCGACGCGCTCGGCCGACGGCTCGCGCGTCGAGATGGGCGCGATGGAGGTCAAGCCGGTAGAGCCCACGCCACAGGCGACGACGATAACCCAGACGCCGACTCTTTCAGCGACCATTACGCCGCCACAGTCAGACGCGCAGGAGCAGGAAGCGCCCACGCCCGCTCCCATCCCCGAAGACGGTTTGATGTTGGAGGATGTTACCGCGCCCGTTGAGGGCCGCAAGCATATTGAATTGGAAGTGGTCAAGCCGCCCGAGCCGACCGAAGAGGAGTTGGCCGTGCGCGGCTTGAGCGGCGTGATACAAAGTCTGTGGGGCGGCGCTCCGCGCATCCCCGGTGCGGTCGCGCTCGGCGTCGGGCTTGATCGCGGCGCGCTGGCCGTGCGTCTCGCCGTCGAGAACACACCGGACGGCACCATCGCTCTGATCCCATTTCTTCCGAACCTCGTCTCGGGGCCGCCCGTCACGGGCGAGACGGCTGCGGTCGCGCCCGCCGACTCGGAGCTATTCTTCGCCGCGTCGCTCGACTGGACGCAGGTCTACAACTCGACGCTCGGCACGGCCGCCATCAACCCGTCGGGAGCGATGTTCAGAGAAGATGTAGAGGGGGATGAGGGGAAGGGCACGCGTGAGCCGACCGCCGAACAGTCAATCGCCGCCATCGAGAAGCTCTTCGGCTTCAAGTTCAAGGAAGACCTTCTGCCCGCGCTCGGCAACGAGGTCGCCTTCAGCATGCCTCTCAACGCGGGCGACTTCGGCATCCGCGCGAGCCGTTCGGAAGAGAAGAAGGAGGAGGTTGACGCCGAGCCCGGCTTTCTCTACATCGCATCGCTCAACAACCCCGACAAGGTGCGCGAGATTCTGCCGCGCGTGCTCGTCGCGTTCGGCCTTGTTGAGCCGAGCGCGACCGGTCGCCCGCCCGAGAAGCGCGCGGGCTTCGAGATACGCGCCGCCGGGTCACTCTCATATTCCATCATCAACAACTTCCTCGTCCTCGGCGAGCCGAAGGCCGTGCGCCACTGCATTGACTCGTATGACTCGCGGCAGACGCTCGCCGCCTCGAACGCATACCGCGACTCGACCGCGTGGCAGGCCAAGCAGAAGCTCGCGCACGTCTTCATCTCCGACACGATCATGAAGAGTATCAACGAGGCGACGAGGAAGCGTTCGGGCGCGAGCACAGACCCCGTCATCGTCGCGCTGCTCACGCAAATGGAGACGGCCGAAAGCGCGCCCGCCTCATACGAGGCCACGAACGAGGGCGATGTCGTCGTACACGAGATGCGCGTGCCACTCTCGCTCATCAAATCTTACGTGCTGGCGATGACGGTCGCCGTCAAGGACGCGCCCATCACGACCAACGAGGCGATGGCTACCTACGCTCTCAACACCATCGCGTATGCCGAATCCAGCTACAAGGATGAAAAGAAGAAGGGACGCTACGGCACGCTCGAAGAGCTGGCCGCCGAGAAGCTGCTTGAGAACGGTTTCATGGAGCACCTTGAGTACAAGATCGAGTTGAGCGCCTCGGGCGACAAGTTCGAGGCGACGGCGACGCCCAAGAGCTACGGCAAGACGGGCCGCCTCTCCTTCTTCGTCAACGAGTCGGGCACGGTGCGCGCCGCCGACCATAAAGGTCAACCCGCCACCCCGGACGACCCGCCGTCCGAGCAATGAGCAGTGCGCAGCGAGCCTTTCAAATCTGATTGAAACTGCTCGCGGCCTAACACTTCGGCCTTCAACTTGGCTATCGCATCTCACTACCTTAATCATAAGTACGAAGATTTTCGTTGACAGTACGAACGTCTTCGTAGTAGTCTGCCCGGCGACTCGGGTCGAGAGGTGCTGCGCAATGCCTAAAACCGAACTGCCGCGCCCGACGGACGCGGAACTGGAAATTCTCAAGGTGCTCTGGCGAAGAGGCCCGAGCACCGTGCGGGAAGTCTTTGAAACACTCCAAGAGGCGAGAGGGACGGGTTACACGACCGTCCTCAAGCTGATGCAGATCATGGCGGAGAAGCGATTGGTCGTGCGAGACGAACGCGAGCGAGCGCATCGCTACGAGACCACGCTTCCCGAAGATGAGACGCAGCGCCGTCTGGTCGGCGACCTTCTGCGCAAAGCGTTCGACGGGTCGGCCAAGAAGCTCGTCCTTCAAGCGCTCTCCACCGAGCGCGCTTCGGCGGAAGAGTTGACGGAGATCAGGCTGATGCTCGACAAGCTGGAAAGGGGTAAGCGACGGTGAACGAACTCATCTTCACGTTGCGGCCTTTGGCCGATACGGCCGGGTGGGCGCTCGTCCACTCGCTCTGGCAGGGCGCGCTCGTGGCCGTCCTGTACGCATGCTTCGCGTCGCTCGCCGCAAGAGCGAGGCCCGATGCCCGCTACGCGGTCGCGATTTTTGCGCTCGTGCTGATGCTCGTGCTGCCGGTCGTCACTGCTGCGGCGCTTGCCATGCGCTCGGAGCGGGGACTGTTCGCGCGCGAGACGCTCACGTCG
>JAVXWN010000256.1:0-43563 GCA_032230645.1 Acidobacteriota bacterium
CGCGATGGCCTCTGCGCTCGCGCGCGTGCCCGTGCGAAGAGACGTTGCAATGACGGGCGAGATAACCCTGCGCGGGCGCGTGCTGCCCGTAGGCGGCGTCAAGGAGAAGCTGCTCGCGGCTCACCGCGTCGGCGTCTCGACGGTGCTCATCCCGAAGGACAACGAGAAGGACTTGGAGGACGTGCCCGATGAGGTGCGCGCCGACATGACCGTGCAGCTTGTCGAGACCATTGACGACGTGCTCTCGCTTGCGCTCGAAGACTCGTGCCCGACTGAGGCCGGAGCGACCGACGCGGCGGCAACCCCGCCCGTCTGGACGACCGAGCAGCCCTCGGCCGGAGGCGCGCAGACGCTCGCCGACTGAACCCGGCGCGAGGGGCCGGACGACACTGCCGACGTGGGTGTCGTCCGGCTCTCGCGCTTTTATCAGCCCGGCCGCAGTTGACACGTCGAGCGCCCCGCCTGTAAAGTTCGCCTTTCCCGGCGTCTCATTTCAGCAGGAAGCAATTTCGGGCAGATAGGAGTCAAGCACCCCCTCGCTCTGTGGCTGCCGCCCCGCTCGACAAAGACTCGCCAGAAGCATTTCGCCTTTTCGGCGAACACATTCCGAAGGAGACAAACCCGATGACAGACAAAGCCAAGAGCGCCGAACTCATACTCAAGCTCTACGACCTGCGCCGCGAAGAGGTCATGCGTCAGGCGCGCAACTGGTTCTTTACCTTTAACCCCGAGAGCATCGAAGACATCCAGCGCACCGCGATGGGCGAGCACAGCGCATACTTCCGGATGGTGACGAGCTACTGGGACATGGCCTGCTCGTTCGTCAACCACGGTGCGATAGATGCCGAGATGTTCAATGACGCGGCGGGCGAGCATGTCTTCGTCTTCGTCAAGATTCAACCCTTCCTCGAACAGATGCGCTCCGTAGGCAACCCGACCTACCTGCAACATCTGGAGAAGGTCGTTCTGGAGATGCCCAACTCGGAGATGCTCATCGCTCGCTCGCGCGAGATGTCGAAGCGTTTCGCGCAGATGCGCGCCGAAGCTGCGGGTGAACAGACCGGGGCCGACGCGGCGAACGCCTGAGACGCGTGAATCGTAAATCGTGGATCGTAAATGGTGGTCGCGCCTCCCGAGCGCGAAGCGGTTGACGGCACGGTGAAGACGATTTTTTTTGCGGTTCACGATTTACGATTCTCGCTTCCGAGAGCATGAAAGTCACCAGCGCGAAGTTCATCAAGAGCGCGTTCGAGCAGTCGCATTGGCCGCAAGACGCGAGGGCCGAGGTGGCCTTTCTCGGAAGGTCTAACGTGGGCAAGTCGTCTATGATTAACTCGCTGCTGCGCGTGAAAGGTCTGGCGCGGACTTCCAACACGCCGGGGCGAACGCAGGCGCTCAACTTCTTTCTGATAAACGAGCGCTTCTACTTCGTCGATCTGCCGGGCTACGGTTTCGCGCGTGTGCCGCGCGCGATACGCGAGGAGTGGGGAAAGTTGGTCACTGATTACCTTGCAAAGCGCGACTCGCTTGTGCTATCAATTCATATCGTAGACTCGCGCCACGAACCCACGACATTGGATTTGCAGCTCCGCGAATGGCTACTCGCGAACGGTAAGCCTTTCCTGACGGTCGCTACCAAGTCCGATAAGCTCTCGCAAAACGAGTCGCACAAAAACCTCGCACGCGCCCGCAAAGTGTTGGACGCGGTTGGTGGTCGGGGCGCAGGCGGGGAGTTAGTTGCTCATTCCGCCACCACGGGGCACGGACGCGAACGCGTCTGGCGCGCCATCGAAGAGGCAGTGGCCGCCTCACATTCCCCCTCTTGAGTGTTGAAATCTCGAAAGGATTTTTGCGCAACCGCGCGAGGGACGTGGGCATCTAAAGGGCTCACGACAAACCCCGCGAATGCTTGAGAGAGGACGGCGGCGCTTGCAGCACGCCCGCACGCTTTCCGCAGGTGTGAGAGCCGACCGCCATCGAACACGCCGCACGGCAAGGGCCAGCGCCCCTCAACCGCGTCCCCACGGGGGAGCACCGATAGGCATAATTCCCGACACATAATCGGCAATAATTTCAACCGGCTTCAGCAATACACCGCAGGCGCAACCGCCCTTCATGCTAACGAGCAGGTGCACGCGCCGCGCAACGGATTTGAGAGAGCGCGTGTTCCCAAGCTAACGGGGCACGCGACGAAGAGAAAAAAACTGAGATGTCACGAGAACGCACAACACGCACACGCAGCAGCAGCAACAGGGTCAGCGCCAACGGCGCGTCCGACAGGGACACGGGCAACACGAGCGCGGCGGCTACCGCCGATGAGATACCCGACGTAGACCTACAGGAGGTAGACGACGAGTCGGCCGACGCCGTCTCCTTCCATGGCGAGGGCGGCACATTCAATCTCGCCACGCTCAAGGAGATGTCCATCTCCAAGCTGACTCAAATCGCCAAAGACCTCGATGTTCCCGGCGCGACAGGGATGCGCAAGCAGGAGTTGATCTTCAAAGTCCTCGCCGCACAGACCGAGAAGAGCGGACTCATCTTCTCGGAGGGCGTACTCGAAACGCTGCCCGACGGCTTCGGCTTCCTGCGCGCGCCCGAGTACAACTATCTGCCCGGCCCCGATGATATCTACGTCTCGCCTTCGCAGATCAGGAAGTTCGACCTGCGCACGGGCGACACCGTCTCGGGTCAGATTCGACCGCCCAAAGAGGGCGAGCGTTACTTCGCGCTCATCAAGGTCGAGGCCATCAACTTCGAGGCTCCGGGCGAGACGCGCGACAAGGTCTTCTTCGACAACCTGACGCCGCTCTACCCCGACGAGCAGTTGCGGATGGAGACCAACACCGAGCACATCGTCGGCCGCGTCATCGACCTCGTCACGCCGCTCGGCAAGGGACAGCGCGGTCTGATCGTCGCCCCGCCGCGCACCGGCAAGACGATGATGCTTCAGGCCATCGCCAACTCGATCTCGAACAACCACCCCGAAGTGACTCTGATCGTGCTGCTCATCGACGAGCGACCCGAAGAAGTCACCGACATGCAGCGCTCAGTGCAGGGCGAGGTCATCTCCTCGACCTTCGACGAGCCGCCGACACGCCACGTGCAAGTCGCCGACATGGTCATCGAGAAGGCCAAGCGCCTCGTCGAGCACAAGCGCGACGTGGTCATCCTCCTCGACTCTCTGACGCGTCTGGCGCGTGCGCACAACGCGGTCGTCCCGCCCTCGGGCAAAATCCTCTCGGGTGGTATTGACGCGAACGCCTTGCAGCGCCCCAAGCGATTCTTCGGCGCGGCGCGCAACATCGAAGAGGGTGGCAGTCTTACCATCATCGCGACCGCGCTCATAGACACCGGCTCGCGCATGGACGATGTCATCTTTGAAGAGTTCAAGGGCACGGGTAACTCCGAGATTCACCTCGACCGACGCCTCTCCGACAAGCGCCTCTTCCCTGCCATCGACCTCCAACGCTCCGGCACGCGCAAAGAGGAACTGCTCCTCTCGAAGGAAGACCTCAACCGCATCTGGGTCATGCGCCGGGTCTTGAACCCGCTCTCGCCCGTCGAGCAGATGGAAGTCGTCCTTGAACGCCTCGGCAAGACCAAGAACAACGCCGAGTTCCTCGCGTCAATGCAGAGCTAGTAAACGGGAAATGGCGAATAGTAAATGGTGATTTGGAGCTTTCCATTCACCATTTACTATTCGCCATTTCACAGAGGCTTTCTTGACAAACGCGGCGCGGCTTCGCATATTATCCCTCAGGCTTTAGCAGTTAAGTTTGTATTTAGGACTCGCGCCTCCTATGGGGCGCGGTGTCGATAAAGGGGATAGTGCGCGTCGCATTCCTATCGTCCGAGGCTGTGCCTTTCGCCAAGACGGGCGGCCTTGGCGATGTGGCGGGCGCGCTCCCAAAGGCGCTGGTGGAAGAGGGCGTTGATGTCTCGCTCATCCACCCGCTTTACGATACGACAGACCGCGGACTGCTGCGCGAAAGGGTCTTTGACAACCTCGAAGTTGAATGGTTCGGGCGTCGACGACGTGTCTCCGTCTGGCTCAGTTACGCCTCGGGCGTACCGGCCTTCCTGATTGACGCGCCCGAGTATTTCTCGCGCGGCCGTGTCTACGGCTTCGCCGACGACCATCAACGCTTCGCCTTCTTCAGCCGCGCGGCGCTCGCGCTCTTAGGTCGCTTGGGCCAAGCGCCCGACGTGATTCACGGCAACGACTGGCCCTGCGGCTTTGCCATCGCTTGGGCGTGGGCGGGGCGCATGTGGGGCGGATTTCTTTCGCGCACGCGGACGCTGATGTCCATCCACAACATCGCCTATCAGGGCACGTTCGACCCCGGCGACTTGTGGCAGTTGGGCTTTCGTGCGGGCGACGAGACGAACATCTTCATGCTCAACGGCGCGGCATCGTCTTTGAAGGCGGGACTGATGGCTGCGGACGCCGTCTCGACCGTGAGCCCACGCTACTCTTTCGAGATACAGGGGCGCGAGCAGGGGCAAGGGCTCGACTGGCTGATGCGGCAGCGGCACAACCGGCTCGTCGGCATCACCAACGGCGTTGACTACGACGCTTGGAATCCCGAGACCGACCCGCATCTCCCCGCGCACTTTTCTTCGGAAGACCTGACGGGCAAGCGCGCGTGCAAGCTCGAACTGCTGCGGCGCTTCCGCCTGCCCGAGGAGTCGGGCCGCCCCATCATCGCCTCCATCTCGCGCCTCGTCGCGCAGAAGGGTTTCGACCTCATCAAGCAGACGGCGTGGCAGATGCTTGAGGCGGGCGCTTTCTTCGTCTCGCTCGGCTCGGGCGAGGGTGAGTACGAAGGGTTCCTCCAATGGCTCAAGGAGCAGGCTCCACGCCGCGTCGCCGTCTATCGCGGTTTCAACGAGCCGCTGGCGCACCTGATCGAAGCGGGCGCGGACATCTTTCTGATGCCCTCGCTCTACGAGCCTTGCGGTTTGAATCAGATGTACTCGATGCGTTACGGCACCGTCCCCGTCGTGCGCGCGACCGGAGGACTTGACGATACGGTCGAGCAGTTCGACCCGGCGACGGGCGCGGGCACGGGCTTCAAGTTCGGCCCCTACACGGCGCACGCGCTTCTCGACAAGGTACGCGAGGCGCTTTACCGGTACACGCAGCCCGACGCGTGGCGACGGATTCAGTTGAACGGGATGAGCGTTGACAACTCTTGGGGGGCCGCCGCGCGCAAGTACGTCAGGCTCTACCACGCGCTGTTCGACCTGTAGGCCGATGCGGGCAACCGTTATTCATCAAAAGGGTGCGAGCTGAAAGTCGTGGAGTTTGAGTCCAACTCGCAGTCATTAAAGCAGTCGAAGGAGATTTGAAATCATGAGTGAACACGTAAGGGAAGTAAGCGACGGCGCTTTTGAGTCGGACGTTCTCAAGTCGGACAAGCCCGTGCTGGTAGATTTCTGGGCGCCGTGGTGCGCACCGTGCCGCATGCTCGCGCCGACGGTCGAGGCCGTGGCCGAGAAGTACGCGGCGAGCGCGACGGTCGTCAAGCTCAACGTTGACGACAACCCGGCCGTCTCGCAGCGCTACGGCATCAAGGGCATCCCGACGCTCATCCTCTTCAAGAACGGCAAGGAGGAGGAGCGCGTGGTGGGCGCGACCTCGAAAGAGGCCATCTCGCGCATGATAGACAAGCACGTCAGCAGCGGCGCGGCCAGCGCCTGACCTTGTCAGCCGCGAGTCAATGAGACCAACTCCCGCCAGTCGCGCCGCGCAGCAGCGCCGCTCCTTCGAGGAGCGGCTCGCGGCCAAGCGCAACCGAGCCGTCGAGGACGCCAAGTTCCGCGCGCGTCAAGCGCACGGCAAGCTTCGACGATTCGTCCGCATTCGCTTCAAGCATGAGGAGGTCGTCGAGGCTCTCTCCTTGCGGCGCGGCGACTGCAACCGCTGCGGCGCGTGTTGCGAGATACTTTTCAAGTGCCCTTTCCTCAAGAAGCACGACGACGGGACGACGACCTGCGGCATCTACGAAGACCGCCCCTCGCAATGTCGTCTCTTTCCCATAGACCGCCGCGACCTCGAAGAGGTGCGCGGCACTTGCAGCTTCTACTTCATCGAGAAACCGATCAAGCTGGAAAAAGCGAGCTGAACAGGAAGTGATAAACGATGTGTGATAAGTGATAAGCAAAGGCTGTAGGCTCTTACTTATCATTCATCACTTATCACTTATCACCAAATCACTATGTCCAAAGTCGTAGTCGTAGTCGGCGCGCAGTGGGGCGACGAGGGGAAGGGCAAGATCGTAGACCTTCTGTCCGAGCGCTTCGACGTGGTCGCGCGCTATCAGGGCGGCCACAACGCGGGTCATTCCGTGAAGGTTGGAGACAAGTCTTACGCCCTTCACCTCATACCCTCGGGCATCATCCATCCGGGCAAGACCTGCGTGCTCGGCAACGGCATGGTCATAGACCCCATCGCCTTCTTCGCCGAGGCCGACCGCCTCTCGGCGCAGGGACTCTCGGTCACACCCGAGCGCGTCAAGGTTAGCTCACGCGCGCACCTCATACTCCCCTATCACCGCGCGCTCGACCACACGAGCGAGGAACGTTTGGGAAACGAGAAGGTCGGCACTACTCTGCGCGGCATCGGCCCCGCCTACGAGGACAAGGCCGGGCGGCGCGGCATACGCGTCGCCGACGCGCTCGACGCAGAGCTTCTGCGCTCGCGCATCGAGCGCAACATCGAGGACGCGAACCTTATCATCCGACGCTATCGCGGCACCACGCTCGACCCCGAGCAGGTCTTCAACGAGATCACTCCTCTCGTCGAGCGCATGGAGCCCTTTGTCACAGACACCACCGCCTTCGTCAACCGCGCAGTCCGCGAGGGCCGTAGCATTCTCGCCGAAGGCGCGCAGGCGACACTCCTCGACGTAGACCACGGCACGTATCCCTTCGTCACCTCTTCGAGCACGACCGCGGGCGGTGTCTGCGCCGGGCTCGGGCTCGCGCCGCGCAAAGTCAGCGGCGTGCTCGGGATTGTTCGCACCTACTCGACTCGCGTCGGCGAAGGCCCCTTCCCCACCGAGATGGTCGAAGGCGAGGACGAGATCGGCCAACTCATACGCGAGCGCGGCCACGAGTACGGCGTCTCGACGGGACGGCCGCGACGCTGCGGCTGGTTCGACGCCTTCGCCACGCGTTACGCGGCCGAGATCAACGGCTTCGACACCGTCGCGCTCACCAAGCTCGACATCCTCGACGCGCTCGACGAGATAAAGGTCTGCACCGGCTATCGCCTCGGCGGCGTCGAGTGCGATTCGTTCCCCGTCGTCTCGAAGGAGTTGCGTGCGGTCGAGCCCGTCTACGAGACTCTGCCCGGCTGGATGAG
Source organism: Acidobacteriota bacterium (assembly GCA_032230645.1). Lineage (GTDB taxonomy): Bacteria > Acidobacteriota > Blastocatellia > Pyrinomonadales > Pyrinomonadaceae > QHXN01. Next base: position 7,373 of record JAVXWN010000256.1, read on the forward strand.
TTCGACCGAAGGCATCACGGAGCTTGAGCAACTTCCCACGGCGGCGCGCGACTACGTCGAGTTCATCTCCGAACGAATCGGCACGCCGGTCGGCCTCGTCTCGACGGGCCCCGAGCGCACCCAGACCATCATCGTGCCCGGCTCGGCGCTCGCCGGATGGCTCGAACACTAAACAGCGCGCGGCGACTACACTGACACAGCGCACACGCACCCGTGCGGCGGCTGCTCTGTTACACTCTCGACGTGAAACGTGGACGCAGACAAGTCGTGCGTGTGCCGACTTCGCTCCCCGTGGAGTGGGGGCTGACGCCGAAGTATGAATACAACGGCAAGATAACCAGCTTGAGCCACGGCGGCTGCCTGCTCCAGACCATCGCCATCCAACCGCTCTTCGACAAGACGATTCACATCCGCGTCCCCCTCCCCGACCACGAGTGGTGGGAGATGCGCGGCACAGTCCTCTACTATCTCCGCGACATCGGCTTCGGCGTCGAGTTCTCCGACCTCACCGACGAAGACACAAGCACCCTCCGCCAACTCATGCAATACTACCGCGAGCACCCGCCGGACTCTCCGACGGGTCGGATTTGAATAATCGCAACCCGGTCTCTATAATCACCCTGTTTCGGCATCGGCGGGTATACTCAGGTCGCGACAGACGCTCTTTGATTTGTGGGTCGTTAGCTCAGTCGGTAGAGCATCCGGCTTTTAACCGGAGGGTCGTTGGTTCGAGCCCAACACGACCCACATCATTCCCTTCCCCAACACGCGGCGCAAGGCCCCTCGCCTTTCAGTGCCGCGACCTACTTTATAATTAAAAGTCCTCCGCCGAGGGCTCCTATGGAGTGAAGCTTTTCACGCAACTCGGCGCGGTCATCGAGGGATTGCAGGCGCACGCGCTCGACCAGTCGAAGGGCAGAAGCTCCGTGCGTGAAAGCTCGGCCAGTAAGGCCGCCGCGCGCGATGAAGTGTGGCGTCGTCTGGAGGCCATCAGCCGCACGGCGCGTGTCATCGCGTTCACCACGCCCGGACTCGAAAATAAGTTCCGCGCGTCGCGCGGCATCGGCGATCAGGCGCTGCTGACGCTCGCACGCACCTTCGCGTCCGAAGCCGAGCCGCTCAAGGCGGAGTTCACGAAGCGCGGGTTGGCCTCCGACTTTATCGAAGACCTCAACGAAGTGTTGGACGACTTCAGTGCGGCCTTCAACCAGAAGGCGCAGGGGCGTGGTAAGCACGTCGCCGCCACGGCCGCGATAGATGAGTTGGTCGAGCGCGGTATGCGCATCGTGCGCGAACTGGACGCGCTTGTGCGCAACACCTTCGTCAACTCCCCTTCGGCGCTCGCCGCGTGGGAGAGCGCCTCGCACGTCGAGAAGCCTACGCGCAGGGGGCGGCAGAAGCCGAACGGAACGCCTGACCCCACGCACTCGCAGGACTGACAGTTACTTCAACGCACTCGCACGTCTCGTTGCAAAGACGGGTTATCGGGAGCGGCCTTCTCGGTCGCTCCCTTTACATTTCAGGGCGCATTGTCAATCATCTTACTCGAAGGCGCTGTGCATGACTGCTTCCCTCACCCGGACTGGTTCAATGTTCGGGTGAAGCGAGACGGGTTGTCGTGGGCGTCAAGTGCCGGGCAAACGTTGTAACCGAACGGCCCCGCCCGGCGTCTATAGTAAGCAGAGAGGGTTCTTAAACAATAAGAATGAGCCCCAAAGGGGAATGAAGGGGGAGATGATGTCGAAGAAAAGTGTTGGAACATTTACCGCGAGGGTCTTCATGCTGGCGCTGGTCGCCTTCCTGATGCTTCCCACGGCTGCTTTCGCGCAGGGCGGCGCTCAGAGACGCGAGAACCGGCAGGACAGGCGCGACGACAGACAGGATAGACGCGACGACCGGCAGGATAGACGTGAAGAGCGTCGCGGTCGCAACTGGGATCGCTACGGCCAGTACGGCGGCTCCTTCCAGCTACGGCAGACCGCGCTCAACGCGGGCTACAACGAGGGCACGAAGGAAGGGCGCAGGGATCGCAATCACCGACGCAATTCCGACTTCCGCAACAACAGCGCCTACCGCAACGCCACGAAGGACTACAGCTCGCGCCTCGGCGACAAAGAGTTGTACCGCCGCTACTACCGCGACGGCTACGAGAACGGCTACAACGACGGTTACAACGGCTACTGAAACGCCGTGAGCTTTAAGCGGGCCACGACCTTCGGCCCTGACAGACGAAGAGGGGCGGCACGAAAGCCGCCCCTCTTCGCGTTATTACCCTTTCCGACTTGAACTGAATCTTAGGCGGCGGCGCTCAGCGAGGCTTCGCCGAGGACAGAGCGCATGCCGACGTGTTTGAGGAGGATTTCGAGGTAGCAGGAGAAGCGGTGGAGGTGGAGGCGCGCGCCCTTCCTCGTTCGTACCGAGGGCATGACTTCGATGAAGGTCTGGCAGGTCTCGCGGTCTTTCTCCATCAGGTGGCGCATGCTCTCGGCGGTGAAGAGTTCGAGCCGCCGTGAGAAGAGCGCAATCGCCTCTGAGCCTTCGTGCCACTCGGCATAGCGTGCGCTGCGCAGGAGAGCTTCGAGGTCTTCGTAGAGCCGCAGCGAGTTGTCGCGTCTCGCGCGTATGTCCTCGAATAGCTCGGCGGCGTCTACGCCGTGGCGGAAGAGGCGCGCGAGCGAGACCGTTGACTGCTCGAAGCAGTTGCGGAGCAGGTCATGCGCGTCCGTCAGGCGCGAGTGTGCGTCCGCCGCTTTGGTGTCATGCGCGCCGGGCAGTATCCGCTCGAAGACGGCCCTTAGCTCGTGGCGCAAGGCGAAACTCATACGCTCCAACTCCTCGGACAACTTGGTCGGCGTTTCCAGACACGCGCAGAAGTAGTCGAGCCCGCCCGCCGCAGCCAGCGCCTCGCAACGGACGGCCTCGAAGATGAAGTGAGCCTCGTCGGCCGCGCCGCCCGGGCGCACAATCGTTTTCACGCTGTCGAGGTAGCCGAGCAGGCGGTTGAGGTCGTTGAAGACGCCCGCGACGAACTCGCGTGTCTCCGAGGACTCAAGGCTTTCGATGATGGCGCGTAGTTGAGGCTGCATGTCGGCAACCTCCTTTCGGAAGGAGAGTAGACGTGACCGTTCCCGCTTGCTCGAAGAAGATGCTTACGGTTTGACCTGAATCGGTCTGCGTGTAGAACCTTTTGGATGGAGCCTTGCGGCCGTAGGTTCAGGAAAGGCGGGCGGTCGAGCGCGACCAAGGCCCGGCGAAGCTACATCGAACTTAGCATCCGGGGGACAACCGGCACAAGCTTTTTTTTGAAGGGCACGCGCAGCAGCAGCCGTGACGTGTGGATGAAAGAAAAGTGGAACGGCCGCCGACACGTGCGGCCGTCCCACTTTTTACGTCTTTCTTTACGCGCTCCAAGACCTTTGGCCGAAGGGCATTATCGGCGCAGCCCGAGAGCTTTGAGGTAGCCTTCGTTGATATTGCAGTTGCTGAACTTTATCGCTTCCAGATATGCCGCGAGAGCGCGTTCGGTCTTCTCCTTCGGCGGGCGATTTTTTCTGACCTCCTCGAAGGTCGTGCGCGGGTTGTCCGCGAAGGCGATTATCGCGTCCCAATCCGTGGGCTTCGCGATTGAAGCCACGGACGATGTTGCATCCATCTTCTTGTAAGGCCAGAAGCACCAACCTATCCGGTTGCGTTCGAGCAGCACGCGGAAGGACGCGATCCACTCGTCAGTGTTCTCGCCCGACTCGCCCATCCAGACCGGGACGTTGTACCTGTTCGAGAAGTCCACGTACTCCTGCACGGCCTCTTGCTTCACCTCCATCCAGTATTTATGAAAGGTGTAGGCCACGCGTTTGTCGAAGGGCGGGCCGAAGACCTTGAAGTTGGTGTCCCACTGCGCGCCGCCGAGAAAGATGATGTGGTTTGTGTCAACGGCGCGGATACCTTTGACGATGCTGCGATAGAGCGGTTCAAGCTTCGGGTTGAAGTAGGACGCGTCGAAGAAGTGCGGGATGGGCTCGTTCAAAAGGTCGTAGCCGAGGACGGTCGTGTCGTCCTTATAACGCGCGGCGAGCTTCTGCCAGATTCTGATTGTTAGCTCTTGACTCTCCACGCTCTCGAAGAGGAAGGGATAGCCCCAGCTATCGTCTATGTTGTCGCCAGTCTGACCTCCGGGCGCGGCGTGCATGTCGAGGATGACGAGAAGCCCTTCGTGCCTGCACCACCCGACAACTCTGTCGAGAAGTTCATAGCCGGGCCCTTCCAAACGTTGCGGCTCGTCCCCGGTCACGAACAGTCGATAGCTGAAGGGGACGCGAACGGAGTTGAAGCCTGCGCGGTGGATGAATTTTATATCCTCGGCCGTGACGTAGTTGTCGCGATAGGTCTTCCAGAAGCGCGCGGCCTCGTCCTCGCCGACGAGTTGGTTGACGACCGCACCGATCAACCGCGGCGAGTTAGCCGACTTGAACTTGAACATGTACCCTTCGGGCAGGAGCCAGTTGCCGAGGTTGATGCCTCTCAGAAGCAGCGCCTTCCCGTCGGGCGCGACGAACTCGCTGCCCCGCGTGGCGACGAACTTCGTCCGAACTTGAGCGCCTGTGCTCACACCGAACGTCGGAAGAAGAACGGCCGAGACGAGTATCGCCCTGACCAATATCGCCTTCAATGACTTGTCGAGCACGAAGATTTTTATCCAGTCCATATGATTCAACACGCACGTCGCTTCGATTGAACGAATCATACCCCGCGTGCGCCGCAACCGAAAGATAATCTCTTCGACACCGCTCCTAAAAAAACTTCTCCTCAAACATCGAACCCGTGTGCTAGGATGAAATTCGGGGTCGGTCGCCACCGGCACCTCAGTTTTCTCCCGCCTCGGCGACGCGCTCGGAGGTTTCCGGGCGACTAGTCTCCGACTCACGCCCCGCAATCAGGCTGAACAGCAGGAGTTCCATTCGTCAGATTGCTTGACCTGTGTTCATCATCATGACCGAAGGCCGCACGTGTCCGCGCCGAGCCCTTTCGGCCCCGGGCGGCTTTTCGCCTGATATTTAAGCGCGACTCGGCGCACCCGCCTCTGGCACCGAAATTGACATCGGACGGCGCGAGCAGGCGCGCGCTCGCGCGCGACCGGGTGCCGTCAGACCGAAACTTCCGCTAAACGAACATGACCATAGAGATCACCGAAGGCCGGCGTTTTCCCCAGCAGTTCGTGAACACGGTCGTCGCCGTCGGCGCGGCGGCTGCTCTCTTCGCAGCGTTGCGCCTGCCGTTTCAGCAGCTCGGCTTTCCCGTTGTGCTGCTCGCGCTGCTCGCCGTACAGGTCTCTTCGCGCTTCGACTCGCGCCCCGCGAACGGCTGGCGCTTCCCATTCGCCGAAGGGTTCGTCTTTCTCTCGATGCTGCTCTTCGACGGTGAAGTGGCGGTGCTCGTGGCCGCGCTCGCCGCGCTCTGCGCCGCGCTCCCCAAGTCGAAGGAGCCAAGGGCCGTCGCTTTCCGTGCAGCCCTCCCGGCCATCACGACCACGCTCGTCGTCTGGACGCTCAGGCTGAACTCGGTTGTCGTGACGGACGCGACCGCTGCTCTGCCGACTTCGGCGACCCTCAACGCTGTCTGCGCCGCTGTGCTCGTGCTCTCATTCGTCAACGCATCAGTCGCGGCCTTCGGCGGCTCGTACCGGATGAACCTCTCGGCGTGGCGCGACGGCGCGCGCCTCTTCTTCTGGCAGATAGTCGGCAACGTCGCCGCGGTGATGGCCGCAATCGTCGCCGCGCTCGGCGTGCGCGTGGCCGGGGTCAACATCTCTATCGCGGTGGCGGCGTTCGGGTGCATCGTGGCCTTCGCTCTGCGCGCGAAGTTCTCGGGCGGCGCGCGCGGCGAGTTGGTTGTCGTCTCGGACTCGCGCGAGAAGGTGTCGGAGAGCGACCGCTTCCGCTCGGCCTTCGACTACGCGGCCATCGGCATGGCCTTAGTCTCGACCGAGGGGCGCTGGCTTCAGGTCAACCGAAGCCTTTGCCATATTCTCGGCTACACGGAGAAAGAGCTACTGCTCACGGACTTCCTCTCCGTCACGCACCCGGACGATCTGCCGACGGCGCTCTCGAACATCGGACAACTGCTCAAGGGCAAAGTGCAGGCGTCGCAGATGGAGAAGCGTTACATACACAAGTCGGGGCACGAGGTCTGGGTACACTGGAGCGTCTCGCTCGTGCGCGACCAGTATTCAAAGAGCGTCCACCTCATCTTCCAGATACAGGACATCACCGACCGCAAGCTGGCCGAGCAGCAACTACACCACGACGCCTTCCACGACGCGCTGACCGGACTGCCGAACCGCGCGCTCTTCATGGATCACCTCAAGCTCGCCATCGCGCGCTCGCGTCGCAACCACAGCACCAAGTTTGCCGTGCTCTACCTTGACCTCGACCGCTTCAAGGTCATCAACGACTCTCTCGGCCACACCATCGGCGACCAGCTTCTCGTAGGCATCGCCGACCGTCTGAAGAAGAACCTGCGCCCCGGCGACACCGTGGCGCGTCTCGGCGGCGACGAGTTCACCGTGCTCATCGAAGACATCACCGACGAGACCGAATCCATACAGGTCGCCGAGCGCGTCCAGCAGGAGTTGTCCGTGCCCTTCGCCTTGAGCGGGCGCGAGGTCTTCACGACCGTGAGCATGGGCATCGCGCCTTCGGCCACCGGCTACGAACGCGCCGAAGACATCCTGCGCGATGCCGACACGGCGATGTATCGCGCCAAGTCTCTGGGTAAGGCTCGCTACGAGATATTCGACAAGGCGATGCACGCGCGCGCCATCAACCTTCTCCAGATGGAGACCGACATGCGGCGCGCTCTTGAGCGTCAGGAGTTCATACTTCACTATCAACCCATCGTCGCCTTAGACAACTTCCGGCTGCGCGGCTTCGAGGCGCTGGTGCGCTGGCAGCACCCGGAGCGCGGCTTCATCTCGCCGATGGACTTCATCCCCGTGGCCGAGGAGACGGGCATGATCGTCCCGCTCGGCGAGTGGGTCATGCGCGAGGCGTGCGGGCAGATGAACCGCTGGCAGCGTATGTTCCCGCTTGAGCACCCGCTCTTCATCACCGTCAACTTGTCGAGCAAGCAGTTCAGCCAGACCACGCTCATCAGCACCTTCGCCATGATCCTTCAGGAGACGGGCGTCAAGCCGCAGTCGGTCAAGCTTGAGATCACCGAGTCGGTCGTCATGGAGAACATAGACACGGCGACCGACATGCTGCGCCAGCTTCGCTCGCTCGGCGTGCAACTCGCCATTGACGACTTCGGCACGGGCTACTCGTCGCTCTCGTATCTGCACCGCTTCCCCATCGACACGCTCAAGATTGACCGCTCGTTCGTCACGCGCATGTCTGAGAACAACGAGAACACCGAGATCGTCCGCACTATCATCGTGCTCGCGCAGAACCTCGGCATGGACGTGGTGGCCGAGGGCGTCGAGACGAACGAACAGCTTGTCCTGCTTCAAAAGCTCAAGTGCGAGAACGGCCAAGGGTACTTCTTCTCGAAGCCGGTCAACTCCGACGGTGCTGAGAAGATCATCTCCGAGACCTACGGCGCGCTTACCTCACCCATGCGCTCGGTCAACTCGCAGCAGAACGGCAAGCGCGTCTTCTTCGCCTAGTATCAGCTTCATAAGACTGAAGACCACAGAGATAGAGAGGCACGGCTTTAAGGAAAAGCCGTGCCTCTCTATCTCTGTGGTTGACTTGCCGTCGGCGAATCAGTCCACCAATGTTGTTACGTCGCGGCTGCGTCCACCTGCCACTTACTTTCTCTCCGGCTCGATGATGACCGTCTCGCTCGCGACTCCGGCGGCGCGCAAATGTGCGGCGAGGCTCGCTGCCTCTTCGCGCGTGGCGTATCGCCCGCTGCGCACCTGAAAGTGGAAACGTGTTGCGGCATCGGACTCGACGACTCGCGCCTCGAAGCCTGCGCCCCTCAGTCGCGAGACCTGTTCGTTCGCCTGCGAGATGTCCGTAAACGCCCCGACCTGCACGGAGAACGCGCTTGCCTCTTCGACCGGGCCATTTTCCGTCGGCGAAGCCGCGGGCGTTGCTGTCACTGACCCCACCGCGCTGCTACGGCCCGTCACCACGGGCGTTCTCAAATCCGCCTCGGTCGTGCGCGCATCACGCGCGGGGGGAGGACGGTTCGTCGCCTCGTTCTTGAAATCCTCGTCCGCGGACGCTCCCGCCTCGCCGACCGGGCGCGACGCCCAACTGAAGAAGAGCACGACGAGCACGAAGCCCGCGATTGTCAGCAGGAGCCATAACGGCGCTATCCTGATGACGTGCCTGCCGACAGCGTAGCCGTCGTATTCGCGCGCACGCCGCCGACCCGAAGCTGCTCCACTCACTCTGCCGAGAGCCGCGCCGCACGTGACACAGACGGAAGCCCGCGCGTCGGTCGTCTCGCCTTCGCCGCTCCTGTTCTTCGCGCCGCAACTCGGGCAGGTCTGTTCCATCATGGAATCAAAACTATCTTCCCTCGCGCGCCCGGCTTCAAGACCTCTTCATGTGCGCGCGCGGCTTCGGCCAAAGGTAGCTCGCGCCCGACGACGGGACGCAGCGTCCCTGCTTCGAGCCCGGCGGCAAGCGCCGCGTGGATACTCTCAAGCTCCTGCGGCGAAGCGTTGAAGAGCGACATGCCGAGGATGGCTGCGTCGCGCGCCATCGCGTGCCGCGGATTTATCTCGACGCTCCCGCGCGAGCCGATGACGACGACGCGCCCACCCTTCGCCAGTACACCGAGGTCTTTGTCGAGATTGACGTTCGCCAGCATCTCAAGAATCACGTCCGCTCCGCGCCCGCCCGTGAGCCCTGAGAGTTGTTCGAGATATCCGGGCGAGCCGTGGTCGAGGACGTGATGCGCGCCCTGCTCCGAGACGAGCTTGCGCCCTTCCTCCGTGCCGCCCGTGCCTAACACGCGCAGGCCCGCGGCGCGCGCAAGCTGCACGGCCGCCGTGCCGACTCCGCCACTCGCCCCGTGAACAAGAACCGTCTCGCCCGGCACCGCGCGTGCGCGCTGGAAGAGAGCGCGATAGGCAGTTGCGTAAGGCGTGAAGACGCCCGCGCCTTCGGCGAAAGAGACGCGGTCAGGCAGCACGTGCGCCTGCGACTCGTTGCAGAGCGCAAGCTCGGCATACGTTCCCGAAAGGCTCCCCGCGACGTAGACCCTCTGCCCCACGCGGAAGCGCGTGACGCCCTCGCCGACCTCTTCGACCTCGCCCGCCGCGTCGAGCCCCGGCGTGTAAGGCAGTTGCGGTTTGACGACGTGGACGCCGCCGCGTATGTATGTGTCAACGGGATTGACGCCCACCGCGCGCACGCGCACGAGCACCTGCCCGGCCCCGGCGCGCGGCTCCGACATATCCTCCAGACGCAAGACCTCGGGCCCGCCAAACTCTTTAACGCGAATCGCTTTCATCGCTTCTCCTTCATTAGAAATGGAAACGCCGCCAACGCTGTGGCGGCGCTCGTCTGCGGTGGCCGGAGTTAGTCAAGACTCTTACTCTTAACTGCTCGCCTCTAACCGATGAGTGGCAGGCCGTCGTAAACGACCGCCCAGCCGTTCTTGCGGCTGGTGGCGAGGCTGCGCGTGTACCACTTGAGCGCCTCATCCTCCGAGTCGTAGTTCTGCATCGAAGGGAGGCGTTCGCGCGGGTCTACGCGCACGATCTGTCCGCCGCCGTCGTTTGATGATCTGAGCGAGAGCAGCGCGAGCATGTCGTTCTTCCTGAGCACGGCAGTGCGGACGACCGCCGGGTCGTCGTCATCGTCATCGTCGTCGTCGTACTCGGCCTCTTCGCCGACGAACTCTTCGCCCTCGTCATCAACGTCAATCATCTCGTCAAAAAAGTCGTTGTGGTCTTTCATCTCTTATCTCACTTCTCCGATTATTGATTTTCCGCCATGCGGATGAGGTCATTCGGGCGGCGTTTGTCCAAAACTACATGCGTGTATATTACACTCTCGCGGGACGCCGGACAAAGGTTCGAGCGGGGGGAAAGAATGGACGGTCTTTTGCTCTCGATAGATCAGGGAACGACGGGAACGACCGCGCTCGTCTTCGACCACGACTGCCGCGTGCGCGGGCGCGGCTACTCGGAGTTTACGCAGCACTACCCGCGTCCCGGCTGGGTCGAGCACGACGCCGAAGAGATTTGGCGCGTGAGCCTCGCAGCAGCAGCAGCCGCGCTCTCGGCTGCGCACGTCGAAGCGCGAGACCTGCTCGCCGTCGGCATCACGAACCAGCGTGAGACAATCGTCGCGTGGGATCGCGCGACCTCTCGTCCCATTGCCCGCGCAATCGTCTGGCAAGATAGACGCACGGCCGCGCTGTGCGACGAGTTGAAAGAGCGTGGCCTTGAAGAGTCCATCCGCGCGAAGACGGGACTCGTCCTCGACCCATACTTCTCGGGCACGAAGCTCAGCTGGCTGCTCGACAACACGGAGGGCTTGCGCGCACGCGCCGCAAGCGGCCGGGTCGCCTTCGGCACCGTGGACTCGTGGCTCGTCTGGAAGCTGATGGGCGGGCGCGCGCACGTCACCGATGTCTCGAACGCCTCGCGCACGCTGCTCTTCGACATCAACCGGCTCGAATGGGACGATGAACTGCTCGCGCTCTTCGACGTGCCGCGCTCCGCGCTGCCCGAAGTCAAGCCTTCATCTTTCGTCTACGGCCACACCGAGCCGTCGGCCTTCTTCGGCGCACGCATCCCCGTCGCGGGGCTTGCGGGCGACCAGCAGGCCGCGCTCTTCGGGCAGGCTTGTTACGAAGAGGGTGCGGCGAAGAACACATACGGCACGGGCTCCTTTCTCCTGATGAACACGGGGCGTGCGCCCGTCGCGAGCCGCGCGGGACTGCTCACGACAGTCGCTTGGCAGTTGAATGAAGAGCCCGCGGAGTATGCGCTCGAAGGCTCGATCTTTGTCACGGGCGCGGCGGTGCAGTGGCTCCGCGACGGGCTCGGCATCATCGAACGCGCCGACGAGACGGAAGCACTTGCGCGCTCGCTCGACTCGAACGAGGGTGTCTACTTCGTCCCTGCGCTCGCTGGACTTGGCGCGCCGCACTGGGACGCTTACGCGCGCGGCGCGATAGTCGGCCTGACGCGCGGGACGACTCGCGCGCACCTCGCGCGCGCGGCGCTCGAAAGCATGTGCTACCAGACGCGCGACGTGGTTGGCGCGATGGAACGCGACTCAGGGATACGTTTGAAGGAGGTGCGCGTTGACGGCGGAGCGGTCGGCAACTCTTTCCTCATGCAGTTTCAGGCCGACATACTCGGCGTCGGTGTCGTCGTGCCCGAAGTCACCGAGACGACAGCCGCGGGTGCTGCATATCTTGCCGGTCTCGCCGTCGGCTTCTGGCAAGATCGTCGTGAGATTGCCGCGCGCCAACGCATCGCGCGCCGTTACGAGCCTCGCATGAGCGAGGCAGAGCGCGAACGCCTACATCGCCGCTGGCTCCGCGCCGTTGAGCGCGCGAAGGACTGGGAACGGGAGGAGGAAGGATGAGTGATGAAACCGGCCGTGTTGAGATATTCATCATTCATCGCTCATCACTCATCATTCTTCATTCATCACTTCTTTCTTATGACGGGGCGGATTCCTCAACACATCTCCGGTGAGACTTTCGACGTGGTCATCATCGGCGCGGGGGTGAACGGCTGCGGGGTGGCGCGCGATGCGTCAATGGGTGGACTGCGCGTGCTGCTGCTCGACAAGGGCGACATCTCTTCGGGCACGACTGCTGCTTCGACGCGACTCATTCATGGCGGGCTGCGCTATCTCGAACATGGCGAGGTAGGGCTCGTGCGCGAGTCTCTGCGTGAGCGCGAGACGCTACTGAGGCGCGTGGCCCCGCACCTCGTCCGACCGCTCGCGATGCTCGTCCCCATCTACTCGGCGCGTCGTCGCGGCACGCTCCCCATACGCGCGGGGATGCTGGCCTACGACGCGCTCTCGTCTTCAAAGTCGCTCCCGCGCCATCGGATGCTCGATGCACCCGAGGCGCTTGCGCACGCACCCGGTATCGAAGCGTCTGGCCTGAAGGGCGCGGCTCTCTTCTACGATGCGCAGGTTGAGTACGCCGAACGGCTCGCGCTTGAGAATGCTCTGGCGGCGCGAGCCTGTGGCGCGACCGTGTTGACTTACGCGCGCGTCGAGCAATTGCTCTTCGCAGGCGACGCTGTGCGCGGCGTCGAGTTCACAGACCTGCTCGGCGGCGCGAAGCACGAGGCACACGCTTCGGTCGTCCTCAACGCGGCGGGGCCGTGGGTCGATGAAGTGCTCGACGGCTCGGGCGCGACGGGCGAGAGGCTAGTCGGCGGGACGAAGGGCAGCCACATCGTCGTCCGCCCCTTCGACGGTGCGCCCGGCGTTGCCGTCTACGCCGAGGCGATAGAAGACGGCCGCCCCTTCTTCGTCGTGCCGTGGGACGGAAAGTTTTTAATCGGGACGACCGACGAGCGGTACGCAGGAGACCTCGACCACGTCGAAGCCGACGCGCTTGAGATCGACTACCTCATACGCGAGACGAATCGCGCGTTCCCCTCGGCGCAGCTCACGACAACGGACGTGCTCTACACATACTCGGGGGTGCGCCCCCTCGCTTACGCCGGCACGGGCAGCGACGAGGCGTCGGTCACGCGCCGACACTTCATCAGGCGCGCGCGTCTCCTGCGTGGCCTCTTCTCAATCGTCGGCGGCAAGCTCACGACCTATCGCGCGCTCGCGGAGGAGATGGTAGACATTCTCTTCCGAACCCTCGGCAAGACTCCTCCGCCCTGCACTACCGCCGCCGAGCCTCTTCCCGGCGCGGCCGTCAAAGACTTCGAGGCGGTGCGACGAGACTTCATCACGCGGAGTCCACTGCCGCCCCTGAGCACCGCGCGGCTCCTGAAAGTCTACGGCGCACGCGCGCTTGAAGTCCTGCGGCTCGCACTCACTGACCCTGAACTCTCACAGCCGATAAGCGACGAGACCGGCACCATCGGCGCAGAGATCGTCTACGCCTTCCGCGAAGAGATAGCCGAAACGCTCGCCGACTGCCTGATGCGGCGCACGATGACGGGGCTGAACGGACGGATGGGACTGGACGCGGTAGAGCGCGCCGCGCATGTCGCACAAAAGTTTCTCGGCTGGGACGACGAACGCGCTTTGCTTGAGGTCGAGAGCTATCGAGCCTACGTCGAGAGGTTCACTCCGAAGCGGAAGCCGCTCCGGAAGAATGAGGGATGAAGTGAAGACTGCTTAACCTTCATCCCTCATCCCTTCGCAGCGGCTTCCGCTTCGGGCGTTCTTATGCTACGAGGTCGTGCGCCTGCGTGGCGCGGCGGAGGAGTGACGTGCGCGGCTTGTGCGCCGTGCGCGTGTGGCGTGGGAGCCGCACGTTCTCGAAGTAGTCGAGCGCGGCGACGCGTAGGCCCACGTCGCGTCCCAGTCGCTCGCTGACGAACCACTTATGTTCGAGCACGCGCGGCCACTCGGCGCGCGCTTCGGCCGCGGGCAGGCGGACTCCGGCCAGCTCCTTCAGAATCTTCTGCTCCTCGTTGGGCACGCCTGCGAGCGTGCGTTCAATGACGTAATCGAGTTTGAACGGAATCATCTTAAATCTCCTTTCGCATGCGCCGCCGAACCCGGCCGCGCCCTTATCAAATCCGTTTTCCTGTTCGCAGGTTCGACGCGAATGATAGGCATGACTTTGCCCTCGCGTCCAACTCATTGTGTTCATCCGGCGGATTAACTATATTCATCCACATCGTCGAGTGAGACATAAGCCATGGAACTGTCGCAGTTAAGAACTTTCCGCGAGGTCGCCGAGGCGTTGAGCTTCACACGCGCGGCACAGAAACTTAACATGACGCAGTCGGCCGTCAGCCACCAGATCAAGGCTCTGGAGCGCGAGTTGGGCGAGCCGCTTTTCATTCGCGCCAAGCGCGGAGTCCGTCTCTCGGACGCCGGACTGCTCGCACTCGACTACGCCGTGCGCATCATCGAAGAGGCCGACGCCCTGCGCGAGCGCATACGCGGCGACGAGCACGAGCCGCGTGGCCGCGTGAGAGCGGCAGCCGCCACGCAAGCCTTCGTACATCTCTTCGCTCGCCTCTTCGAGTCGTTCATGCGCGAACACGAACGCATCGAGCTTTCGTTCCGCACCACGGTCAGCACCGAGCAGACCGTGGCCGACATCCTTAACGGCGCGGCCGACGTGGGCTTTGCTTCCTTGCCCGTCTACTCGCCCGCGCTTCAGGTAACTGAGTTGTTCGAGGACGAGTTGGGACTCGTCGTCGGCGCACGCCACCGCGCGGCCGGTGAGCGCGAGGTCTCGGTCAGCGACATGCGCCGCGAACGCTTCATACTCTTCGAGCAGGGCGCTTCGATACGCCGCGCCACCGACTCTTTCTTCAAGCGCGTTGACCTGAACCCCGACCTCGCGCTCGAATCCAACGACACGTACTTCATCAAGCTCATGGTCGAGCATGGCGTCGGCGTCTCGCTGATGCCGTCGTGGGCCGTGCGCGAAGAGGTCGAGGCCGGACGACTCGCATGGCTGCGCGTCGGCGGCCACCGTCTGACGCGCTCGGTCGCGGTCATCGCCCTCGGCCGCTTTCAACCCTCGCCCACCCGCGCCTTCATCGAATACGTCCTCGAACACCGCGAGCGGCTTCAAGAGGCAGCACGCGCGAAATAGGCTCAGAGCATGAAACAGATTCCCGACACGATGCGCGTCGTCGAGTTACGCTCTTACGAAGGGGGTGCGGACGCGCTCGCCGTGGCCGAGCGTCCGGTGCCGCGACCCGGCGCTGCTCAGGTGCTCGTGCGCATCGCGGCGACGCCTGTCAACCCCTCAGACCTCGCCTTCCTGCGCGGGTCGTATGGCATACGCAAGAAGCTCCCCGTCGTGCCGGGCTTCGAGTGCAGCGGCGAGGTGGTCGCGGCGGGCAAGGGGCTTTGGGCTCGCCATCTCGTAGGCCGCCGCGTCGCCTGCGCCGCGCCGACCGACGGCGACGGTACTTGGGCCGAGTACATGTTGACGGAAGCCGCGCAGTGCATCCCTCTGCGCAAAGACACGGACATCGAGCAGGCATCCATGATGATCGTCAACCCTTTCACGGCATGGGCGCTGTTGGGACTTGCGAAAGAGTTGCGCGCCTCGGCGGTCGTGCAGACGGCGGCGGCGAGCGCACTCGGGCGGATGATTCAAAGGCTCGCGGCGTCGCGCGGCGTCGAGATTGTCAACGTCGTCCGTCGCCCCGAGCAGGTCGCGCTGCTCGAAGCCGACGGTGCGAAGTACGTGCTCGATAGCTCAAACGCGGACTTTGATGAACGCCTCGCGGAATTGTGCAAGCGTCTGCGTGCAAGCGTGGCCTTCGACGCGGTGGCGGGCCAGTTGACCGGGCGACTTCTCGCGGCAATGAAGCAGGGAAGCACGGCCTTCGTCTACGGCGGACTCTCGATGGAGCCCTGCCTGCTCGACCCGCGCTCGCTCATCTTCGAGCGCAAGCGCGTCCGTGGCTTCTGGCTCGCCGACTGGCTGCGCCACACGGGTGCGCTCAAAAAATACTTTGCCGCGCAGAGCGTCCAGCGCCTTTTGAAAGACGAGCTGAGGACGGAGATTCGAGAACGACTCCCGCTTGAGAAAGCAATCGAGGGCTTGCGCCGCTACGCGCAAGAGATGACCGGCGGCAAGATCATCTTCGTGCCCGGCGAGAAGTAGAACGAACGTTAAGGTCAATCAAGCGCACCAAACCATCTGCAATAAAAATTTTCAGCCTACCCTCTCCAACCGTCGGGCAACCCATCGGCATCACACGGGCACAACTTGAGGAGGGAAACGTTAATGTTGCGGAGGTCGCCCCTCGCCCTTCTGGGCCTCTTCGTGTGTCTTTTCGCCGCCCACCTTTCGAGCGCCTCGTCGGTGCTCAGGCTCGACGAATCACGCATCAGGGTCTCGCTCGACGGCGCGGAGACACGCGTCATCATCGAAGCCGACAACGGCACCGGGCTCGCCTTTCCCGCGCGGCTCTCGGTAGAACTGCTCGACCCGCACGACCGCGTGCGCGCTTCCGCAGTCATAGACGTGCGAGTCCGTCGCGGCGCGAACTCGTTCGACGTGCCGCTCAAGCTTCCCTACACAGAGCTTTCGGAATCAGACCGCGCGGAGTTCCCTTGGTATCGCCTGCGCTACAAGGTCGAGCCCGCCGCCGGTACCGACCCGGCGCAGAGGGCCGGGGGCGTCGTATCAATCTCGGAAATCACGCCCGACCTCTTCGAGTTGCGCGTCGTCTCGTCGCGTCAGGCGCGCGCAGGCTCGTCGTTTCGCGCGCGCGTGCGCACGGCCAACCCTGTCACGCAGCGCCCCGTGAAGGGCGTCGCCGTCGCCGCCTCGCTCACCTTCGACGCGGGCAAAGGCGCGAAGGTGCTTAAGTCGTCGGCCGTAAGCGACGGCGACGGCTTCGCCACACTCGACTTCCAATTACCGCGCGCGGTCGAAGACGACGGCGAGGCGGAGTTGAGGGTCACGGCGCAGCGCGGCATGTTGGTCGAGAAGGCAGAGGCCGAGGTCTCAGTCGAACAGTCTCCGCACGTCCTCCTTACGACAGACAAGCCTCTCTACCAACCGGGGCAGACCGTACACATGCGCGCGCTCGTCTTCGATCAGTCCGAGCACGCGCTCGCGGCCGAAGAGGTGACGTTCAAGGTCGAAGACGAGGAAGCGTCCGCCGCCTTCGATGACACACTCAAGACCTCGCGCTTCGGCGTCGCCTCCGCCGACTGGCGCATCCCCGAGAGCACACGCCTCGGCACATACACGCTCAAGCTCGTGATGGAAGATGATCGCTTCAACATAGACTACGGGGCGCGCATCGAGTTCAAGGTCAGCCGCTATGACCTGCCCAACTTCTCCGTCGAGACGAAGCCAGACCGCTCCTTCTATCTCGCGGGCGAGAACCCGGAGGTCGAGGTGCGCGCCGACTATCTCTTCGGCCAGCCCGTCCGACGCGGCCACGTTCGCGTCGTGCGCCAGACCGAACGGCGTTGGAACTACAAAGAGCAGAAGTACGAAATAGAGGAGCACCCGGCGGTCGAAGGCGAGTTGGACGAGCGCGGGCGTTTCCTCGCGCGGCTCGACCTTTCGGGCGAGCACAAAGAGTTGGCCGCGACGAGCTATCAACGCTTCCGCGACCTCGACTTCGTCGCATACGTTTCAGACCCGACGACGAATCGCACCGAGCAGCGCCGCTTCTCTCTGCGTCTGTCGAAAGAGCCCGTACACGTCTACGTCAACGAGGGGCGCTTCCAGCAGGCGAAGGGTCTGCCGCTCGCCTTCTACGTCTCGACCTTCTACGCCGACGGACGGCCCGCCGAGTGCGACGTGACGGTCTTCGAGGAAGGCGAGGTTAAGGTCGTCTCCGCGCCCGGCGAGCCGCGCCGCGAAGTGAAGAACGCCGGACGCGCCGTTGCAAGTGTGCAGACGAACCGCTACGGCGTGGCGAAGGTTGTGGGCGCGGCAGTCCGACGCGACGAGGGGCGGAGCAACATCCCTCTGCGCTTCGTCGCGCGCGACCGAGAGGGGCGCGAGGGGCAGAACCGTGACGACTTCTGGCTCGGCTACTACGGCGACGAGCATCACGAGATTCGCGTTGAGACAGACAAGACAATCTACCGCGACGGCGAGCCGGTGACGGTCGAGCTTGCGTCCGACACAGAGCACATGAGCGTCGTGGTGGACGCCATCGCAGAGGGGCGCGTTCTCTTCTCGAAGACGGTGCGACTCTCGGGCGGGCGGGCCTCGCTTCTTGTACCCGCCAACGCGGAGTTCCGCGACGCGGTTACTCTCTCGGCGATGAGCACCGCGCCTTCGGACGACAAGGGCGAATACTTCGTCCACGGCGCGCGCACTGTCGTCTTCCCACGCGACCGCGAGTTGAAGCTCGACGTGCGGCTATCGCAAAAGAGTTTCAGGCCGGGCGAAGAAGCGGGCGCGCAGTTCGCACTGCACACCGCCGACGGACGGCGCGCGGCGGGCGCTCTGGGCGTCGTCGTCTTCGACAAGGCTGTCGAGGAGCGAGCGCGCACGGATGGAGAATCGGGGCGCGGCTTCGGCTTCGCCGATTCGTTCTACGATCTCTGGTACGGCGAGGGCAACATCGCGGGCATCACACGCCGCGACATAGAGCGGCTCGACCCCGCACGCACACCGCCCGAGGGTTTGGAGACGGTCGCCGAGATGCTCTTCAACTACGAACGCCCCGACGAGGAGCAATCGATTGCGCGCGGCACAGAGTTCGCGCGCGACCAGCCGCGTGTCTTCTCCGACATCATCGGCGCGCAGTTGAAGCCGCTCAATGTCGCCGTCAACTCTCACTACTCAAGCACCGCTGAGTATCCCGCGAACGAAGCCGCGCTCGTCCATCTGCTCGCCGGGCAGGGCATAGATTTCGCGACGCTCCGCGACCCTTGGGGACAGCCTTACAGCCCGCGTTTCTACTTCGAGCGCGAGGTGGACAGGCTTGACTTGTACAGCAACGGCGCGGACGAGCGCGCGGGCACGGATGACGACTTCAACGTCGCGCACTTCATGTGGCCCTACTTTCGCGCGACCGGCGAGCGCGTCAATCGTGCCGTCGCCGGTTATCACAAACGCACGGGCGGCTTCGTCCGCGACCTCGGGACGCTCAGCGCCGAGTTGCGGCGCGATGGTCTTGACCTCGACTCGCTACGCGACCGTTGGGGACGACCCTATCGCTTCGACTTCGACGTGAGCGGCACGAACTACGTCATCACCATCGAGAGCGGCGGCCCCAACAAAGCCTTCGAGCCGTGGGGCGACTATGCATCAGACGACTTCGCCGTCTGGGTGCAGATGTTCGACTACTTCGCGGACGCGCGCACGTCAATCGAAGCGGCGCTCGCAAAGAGCCTGCGCGAGACGGGCGGCTTCCCGCGTGCGGAGGCGACGCTGCGCAACGTGCTCGCTAAATCATCCATCAACCTCGATGCGTTGCGCGACGGATGGGGTCGCCCCGTCTACGCGACCTTCTCGACGCAGGAGAATTTCAAGGCCCGCCTGCCCGCCGAAGACCGACGCCGCTTCGACCCCGTGCGCGGCACACACCGCGAGAGCAGGCCCATCACTCGAACGCTCAACGAAGTCACGCTCCGCAGCACCGGCCCCGACGGCCGCGCGGGTACGGCCGACGACTTCACACTTGCTTACTTCACCGATGCCGAGACGGAGCAGACCGCGCGCAACAACGAGCCCAAACCAGCCGAGCCCGCCACCACGACCTTTTCGGGCGGCACGGGCGCAATCACTGGTACCATCACCGACCCCGTCGGCGCGGTCATCCCCGGCGTGTCCGTCAACGCGAAACACGACTTCGCCGCGCTTGAGTTCGGCGCGAAGACCAATGAAGAGGGCATCTATCTTCTGCGTGACCTGCCTTCGGGCGTCTACACGCTGACCTTCAACGTGCCGGGCTTCCAGCAAACCGTGATTGACCGTGTCAGAGTGCAGTCGTCGAACCTGACGAAAGTTGACGCGATGCTCAACTTGGGAGCGATTACGGAGGCCGTCACGGTGACGGGGGATTCGGGCCCTCAAGTCATCAACACTTCGACGCAGCAGTTGTCGAGCGCGGTCGAACACGCGGCCGGGACGAAGCCACAGCTCTCGACGCCGAGGCTGCGCGAGTTCTTCCCCGAGACGCTTGTCTGGCAGCCCGCGCTCGAAACCGACAGCGGCGGAAACGCACACGTGAGCTTCAAGCTTGCCGACAACATCACGACGTGGAAGATGTCGGTCATCGCCTCGACCGAAGACGGAAAGCTCGGCATCGTCGAGCGTGAGTTCCTCGCCTTCCAGCCCTTCTTCATCGAGCACGACCCGCCGCGCGTGCTCACCGAAGGAGACGAAATCTCTCTGCCCGTCGTGCTGCGCAACTATCTCGAACGCACGCAGGGCGTGGACGTTGAGCTAAAGCCCGAGAGTTGGTTCTCGCTCGCGGGCCCCGCGCGCCAGCACGCGGAAGTTCCCGCGAGCGATTCCGCGCGCCCCATCTTCGACCTCCGCGCGGTCGCATCAGTCCGCGAAGGCAAGCAGCGCGTCACCGCCATCGGCGCGGACGCGAGCGACGCAGTCGAGAAGCCAGTCACAGTTCACCCCGACGGCGAGGAGCGCGCGCAGACCGACGCCGCTGTCTTCGCCGACGCGGGCACGCTCAACGTGAGCGTCCCGGCCGGGGTCGTCAGCGGCTCGGTGCGCGGTGAGTTGAAGATATACCCGAACCTCGCAGCGCACGTGCTCGAAGGCGTCGAGGCCATCATGAAGCGACCCTACGGCTGCGGCGAGCAGACCATCTCTTCGACCTACCCGAGCGTGCTCGTGCTCAACTACTACGAGCGGGCGGCGGGCAGCGGCAGCAACGCGAGCGAGCCGCCCATCATCGCGCGCGCGCGGAGCTATGCGCAGCTCGGCTACGAGCGGCTGCTCAGCTATCGCGCACCGGGCGGCGGCTTCACATACTGGGGGCGTGGCGAGCCCGACCTCGCGCTCACCGCCTACGCCCTGCGCTTCCTCTCGGACGCGAGCCGTGTCATTAAAGTTGACGAAGACGTTGTACGCGAGACGCGCGACTGGCTCATCCGACAACAGCGTGAAGACGGTAGCTGGCCCGCAAGCTCACATTACCAATCGAGTGAACGTAAAGCCGGGATGCAGACCGCGCTCACCACGGCCTTCATCGCGCGCGTCCTTGCCGCAACGCAGAAGAAGGACACGGCCGCGCAGAAGTCCGCCTCCTCGAAAACAGCCGCGACCGTTACGACCCCGCAGGCTCCCGCGCAAACGTCCGTGCCGACTACTACAACGAACGGCCAACAGCAGCCGCTACAGCGAGCCCTGCGCTACCTCGCCGCACGCGCCGCCGAGTCGGACGAGCCTTATCTCATCGCCTCGTTCGCGCTGGCTGCGGCCGACGCGGGCGAACGCGAAGCCGTAACGGTTGCGACCGCACGGCTCCGCTCGCTTGCACACGAAGCGGGCCCCGGCACATCCTATTGGTCTCTCGAAACAAGCACGCCCTTTTACGGATGGGGTCTCACCGGCCGCATCGAGACGACCGCGCTCGCCGTTCAAGCGCTCAACGCTGAATGCGGGATGCGGATTTCGGGTTGCGGATTGAAAGAGGATGAAAGCCGCGCTCTCACAAATCAGCCTTCCGTTCGGCAGACGGCGGACGACAATCAGCAATTGATAAGTCGCGGCCTGCTCTTTCTCCTGCGCAACAAAGACCGTTACGGCGTCTGGTATTCGACGCAGGCTACCGTCAACGTCTTCGACGCGCTCCTCTCGCTCGTCGCTTCCGGCGACGCCGCGCGCTCTGCCTTGAAAGCCGACTCGGGCGCGGGCGACACGGCGGAAGTCTACGTGGGCGGCCGACGCGTGGGACAGCTCGTGCTGCCTCCCGAAGGCAGACTGACCGCGCCGCTCACGCTCGACCTCTCGCCCTTCCTCGGCGCGGGCGAGAACCGCGTCGAGATTCGTCGCCCCGGCAACGCGCGGCAGGCACAGGCGCAACTCGTGACGACTTACTACGTGCCATGGTCGCGGCAACAGCAGGAGGCGACAGACGGCGACTCCGCAAAGAGTGAAAGCGCGGGCGCGTTACGCCTCTCAGTCGGCTACGACCGGCGTGAGGCAGAGGTCAATCAAGAGGTGACGTGCAACGTCGTCGCCGAGCGCACAGGGCGCAGCGGCTATGGGATGATGCTTGCGGAGGTCGGGCTCCCGCCCGGCTCGGACGTAGACCGCGCCTCGCTCGAACGCACGATGCAGGAGTCGGACTGGGCCGTCAGCAGCTACGACGTGCTGCCCGACCGGCTCGTCGTCTACCTTTGGCCCCGGAGTGGCGCGACGAAATTCAGTTTCAAGTTCCGCCCACGCTACGGCCTCAATGCGCTGACCGCGCCCTCGCAACTCTATGACTACTACAACCCCGAAGCGCACACCGTCGTCCCGCCCGCGAGGTTCGTGATACGATGAAAGGCAAGGCGGAAGGATGAAGGATGAAGACAGAAGTTAAGACTGTTCAGCACTCACTTCATCCTTCCGCCTTCATCCTTATCTTCGGAGGGCGAGCCATGCGTCTGACAGAGATGGTTTCGTGCGCCGGTTGAGCGTCTAAGCTCGCGCCGAGCGAACTCGCTCAAGTTTTGAGCGGTCTAAATATCCCGCGTGACCCGAACCTGATTGTCGGCATCGAGACTGCCGACGACGCGGGGGTTTACCGTCTCAGCGACGCGCTCGCGCTCGTCCAGACCGTTGATTTCTTCACGCCGATTGTTGACGACCCCTTCGACTACGGGCGCATCAGCGCGCTCAACTCGATCAACGACGTGTGGGCGATGGGCGGAGTGCCCATCACCGCGCTCGCCGTCACGTGCTTTCCGAAGAAGGGCGTTGACTTCTCCATCCTCGGCGAGATTATGCGCGGCGGCCTACAGGTCTTGACCGAGAACGGCGTGGCGCTCGTCGGCGGCCACAGCGTAGACAACGAGCAGATCATGTTTGGCTACGCCGTCACCGGCACCATCAACCCGCGCCGCGTCGTCACCAACCGCAGCGCGAGAGCGGGCGACGTGCTCATCCTGACGAAGCCCATCGGCACAGGCATCATCTCGACCGGGATCAAATTCGGCAAGGCGAAAGACGAGGTGATGCGTGCCTCGCTTCAGACGATGCTGCTCTCGGGGCGCGAGGCCGCGCGGCTGATGGTTGAGGCAGGCGCGCAGGCAGCAACCGACGTGACCGGCTTCGCGCTGCTCGGCCACGCGTGGGAGATGGCGCGCGCAAGCAATGTGACTCTGGAGATAGACGTGTCGAGCGTGCCCCTCATCAACGGCGCGCTTGAGCTTGCCGCCGCCGGGCTGCTGACAAGCGGCGATAAGTCGAACCGTCGCTACGTTGGCAACGATGTGTTTCTCGGCGACAGCGTCGGCACCACTCTCGCCTCGCTCCTCTTCGACCCGCAGACGGCGGGCGGACTGCTCATCTCGGTCGCCGCCGAGCGTGCGGACGCGCTGCTCGCGCGACTGCGCGAGACGTACCCCGTTGCCTCGGCCATCGGCAGAGCCCGCGAGCGCGGCGCGCATCTCATTGAGGTCAACTAGGCCGACAGGCGGGCACACTTTGGCACGAGCGGGGCATCCAAACCTGTCGGCTCGCTCGGTTGACACCCCGAAAGGTGGTACGGTAAGTTAACCGTTATCGTTTTTCCGGTGAAATTCCGAGTCCCGTTCGTCTAGTGGCCTAGGACACCGCCCTTTCACGGCGGTAACACGGGTTCGAGTCCCGTACGGGACGCCATGCTTTTAAGACCCGACGGTTAGCAGGCGTTTTCCGAAACCCTGCTTCGGGTGAGCATTCAAGAGGGGCCGCCGACGCCGTGGGTTTACAGGGAGCGCCGGTGGCCTCTCTGCTTTTTCCGTAAAGGTGACTTTGATGCTCAGACGTTTCGCCGCCGCAGTGCTCCTCGCTCTCTTCGCCACAGCCGCGCTCGCACCGTCGCGCGCACGCGCGCAGGCTGTGAGCGACGTTGTGCTCATCCTTCCCTTCGAGAACACTTCGAGCCACAAGGACGCCAACTGGGTCGGCGAGAGCTTTGCCGACCAGCTCGCGGAACTCCTCGGCGCGCACGGCCTGCGCGTCATCTCGTCGGACGCGCGCGAGATAACTTACCAGAAGCTACGCCTGCCGCTCACGGTCATCCCCTCGCGCGCCACCGCCATTAAGCTCGCGCGCGAGGCTGGCGCAACGATGGTCGTGCTCGGTAACTACGAGGCCACGCCGCGCGACGAGAAGACGGTCGCGGAAGTGCGCGGCTCTGCACGCATCGTGCGCGTCAACGAAGGGCGCATCGCGGGCAAGCAGATGGCCGACGGCCGCTGGGCTACGCACGAATTCTTCTTCGGCGACGCGCTCATCAACCTTCAGACCGTGCAGGGCAAGCTCGCCTACCAGATTCTCTACGAGCAAGACGACAAGCTGCCCTTCTCGCAAAACCTCATCGTCGAGCAGGCGACGAAGGTGCCGCCCAAGGCGTTCGAGGCCTACGTCAAGGGAGCGATGCTCCCGAACGGACAACCTGACAAGCCTGCCTTCTTACAGAACGCGATGCGCGAGTATGAACGCGCCAACCCCGGCTCAGTCTACAAGCAGGCCGCCTTCGAGTTGGGGCAGCTCTTCTACTCGCAGAACGATTACAAGAAGGCCGCCGAATACTTCTCGCTCCTCCAACGCCGCGACGCGCACTACGCCGAGGCGGCCTTCTACGCCGCGCTCTCTTACGAACGCATGGGCGAATTGCAGAGCGCGCTCGACGTGCTGCTGCCGCTCACGACCGAGATGCCGCTCACAAGCATCTACAACAACGCGGGCGCAGTCTCGACCGAAGCCGCGCTCAAGGAGAAGAACGCTCCGAAGCGTGACGCGCTGCTCAAGCAGGCGACGAACTTCCTCAGCCGCGCCGTCGAGTCCGCGCCCGAGGATTCACCCGACGGCGCGATGGTTCGCTACAACTACGCCTACGCGCTCGCGCTCACGGGCAAGTCGGCCGAGGCCGCCGAACAGCTTCGCGCCGTCGTCAAACAGAACCCGCGCGACCCGACGGGTCTCTTCCTCTTCGCCAAGATGCTTGAGAAGACTGGGCAGGCGGAAGCCGCCGCAGCCAACGACAACGAGGCGCGCAAGCTCTACCCCGCATACGGCAAGGCGCAGATCGAGTGGGAGAAGTCGCAGACCATCACGATGCTCCCCGTACACCTGCGCGGAGATTTCAGCCGCGCCGATTACGTCGCGGCCAAGAGGGACGAGGACAATAAGCTGAACGCGCCGCCGCCGGGCGCGAGCCCACAGGACATGATCGCAAGGGCGCGCGACCTCTACACCGCAGGTCACGACGACGAGGCGCTGATGGAGTTGCGCGACGTGGTG
Source organism: Acidobacteriota bacterium (assembly GCA_032230645.1). Classification (GTDB taxonomy): domain Bacteria; phylum Acidobacteriota; class Blastocatellia; order Pyrinomonadales; family Pyrinomonadaceae; genus QHXN01. The sequence continues at coordinate 32,414 of JAVXWN010000256.1, forward strand.
AGAGTCGAGCCGATGAACGCCGAGGCGTACCTACTGACGGGGCGCATCTACCAGCGGCGCGGCGAGCTGGCATCGGCCATCAACCAGCTCAAGACTTGTATCTTCTGGGACACCGAGCACAAGCTGATAGACGCGCACATCCTTCTGGGCCGCATCTTCCTCGAACGCGGCGACCGCGCGCAGGCGACGGCCTATGCGCAGAGCGCCATGCAGATAGACCCGAACAATCAGGAGGCCATCGCCCTCCAGCGCGAGTTGCAAGTCGGCATCAAGTAACTCTTACGATTGAAGCGGAGTGATTGATGAAAGCCGTGCTTTCATCAATCACTCTCGCCTTCATCTTCGCACGCCGACACGCCTTTCAAACATAGTATAGTGATGATGCGCGTGCTCACACTCTCGCTGCTCGTATTAACAGCACCAGTGCTCGCGTTCCTCGCGCACGTCATCCACGCTTCACGACAGAAGAAGTTATCGCGACTTCCTTTGAGACTCGTCGGCTGCGTTGCTTCGGTCGAGCAGTCGCTCTGTCCCGAAGGCTTCGTGCTCGTCGGAGGCGAGTTGTGGCGTGCGCGTGTGCGCGGCGTTGGCGTAGTCAGGCGCGGGCGCTCAAACGTCCGCGTGATCGGTGCGAGCGGCTGCGTGCTCATGGTCGAGCCGTTCGTGTAGGTTGCGCGATGCATCGGCAGTCAGTCGCGCGGCTTCCAGAAACGCGCGCTTGGGTTTCCTGGAAATGCTCGCGAGTGGCACGCGAAGTGCTTTTACCTATGTCGGCAAGCACGGAGGAAGTTAAACCGTGACCCCGCCGCCATCACTTCTCTGAGCGTGGCCTGCCGCTACGCCAGCCGCCCGCCGAGCGTCCCTACAAATCTCCTACCATACAGGAACCTGGCTGCCAAGCCAGGTTCTCTCGCTTTTTGGGGCCTTTCTTCTTCAGCTTTTATTCTCAGCCTTTTCCGCGACTCCTGCGCTGTCACCCGACGGCGACAGCCTGTCAACTCGCAGCCCCGCCGCAGTCACTCCAAGGGCACAAAGCACTCGCGCGGAAATGTCAGTTCGACAAAATTTGTCACTATGTGAGTGACGTTTTACGTCGTTTCGTGCCCGCGCGGTTGACGATTTGACGCAGCCTTCTCCACCACGCGAAAAAATTTTCGCTCCCTTCTTTCAACTCCTACCGCAAGCCTCATCGCGGTGACTCGCTGACTGCGGCTCTGCTAAACTCCCGACGTGCAGGAGACGGTCTCAGTTGATGCGGCGAGGCATGCGCGCCGTCGTACATGGCTCCTCTCGGCGCGCGCGGCAGTACCTACGCTCGCACAGGCCGTGTGCGCCGTAGCCTCCGCGCTCCTGCTTCTCTTCGCCTTCCCTGACTTCGACGTGTGGCCTTTGGCGTGGGTCGCGCTCGTTCCACTGCTTTTCCAAATCGCGCACCGTCCGCGCGCGGCGCAGTCGTTCGTGTCAGGACTGCTCGCTGGAACAATCTTCTTCTATACCTCCTGCCACTGGTTGACGTACCCGATGATTCGCTATGCGGAGTTCCCCGCGTGGCTGGCTCAAGTGCTCTTGCTGCCTTTGGCGGCTGCGGGTGGACTCTTCCCCGCGCTCTGCGCGCTCGGGCTCTCGCGCCTGTGCGCGCAGAGAGGCGCGAGAGCACTTCTGCTCGCACCGCCCATGTGGGCCGCGTGCGAGTGGGCGAGGCTCGGAGTCATCGGGCAGTTGTGGAACGCCGTCGGTTACTCGCAGGCGTTCCAGCCCGCGCTCATACAGGCCGCGCGCTTCGGCGGCGTCTACGCCGTCAGCTTCCTCGTCGTGGCAGTCAACGCGGCCATCGCATACGTGCTGTTGAAAAGGAACGTGCGCGGTGCGCTTGTCTCACTCGCCGTCGTCGCGTGTGTCGCACTTTTGATTATCGCCTTCGGCATGACGCGCGCGCCGGGGAGTATGAACGAGACGGCTGTGGTCGTCGTCGCTGTGCAGCCGAACGTCATTCCGGACTTCAAACGCGCCGAGTCGGAATACGACGCGCTTAGGCTGCGTCACTTCGAGTTGAGCGATGCGGCGCTGCGTGCGATTGATGAAGGCGGCGCGGTCGGAAACAACGGAGGTGGCGCGGTCGCGCGTGTGCCGCGCGTCGTCGTCTGGCCCGAGTCGCCGATGAACTTCTCGCTCGACCGCGACCGAAGGTTTCGCGAAGAGGTCGCGCGATTCGTCGGCGAGCACCGCGCATCGCTCCTCTTCAACTCGCTTGAGCCAGCGGCCGGCGGCGGCGGCTATAACGCGGCGGTGCTCGTAAATGAAAAAGGTCTGCTCGCGGCGCAGTATGATAAGATTCGCCTGATGCCGTTCGGCGAGTACGTGCCGCTGCCGCGCTGGGTGCCGGGCGCGGACTCTTTGCGCGGTGTCGTCGGCGACTTCACCCCGGGCGAGCGTTATACGCTCATCCCGCTTGGTGAGGGCGAAAGTGGGCCGCACGCCGCCACCTTCATCTGCCTTGAGTCGGCCTACCCGTACATCACGCGACGGCTCGCGCTCGAAGGCGCGGACGTTCTGATTGAGATGACGAACGATGCTTATCAGGGCGACACGGCTGTGCTCAGGCAGCATCTCTCAAACGCGGTCTTCCGCGCGGTCGAGACGGGGCGTGTGCTACTGCGCGTCACCAACACAGGCATCAGCGCACACGTCACGCCGCGCGGCGAGGTGACGGATGAGACGCCAAGATTTCAAGAGGCGGTGCGCGCTTGGCCCATCGCGCGCACGAACGGCGGCCAGACTTTTTACGCGAGGTTCGGAGACGCGTTCGTCGCCGCCTGCACTCTTCTTAGCTTCATCGCGCTGGCGTTGACGGCGAGAAGGAAGAGAGTTTCAGTTTCAGTCTAAACAAGAGTCGTTTCGGAGGTTGAATGTCGAGAGCCTTGCAGTTGAGTGAACAGGATCGAGACTTACAGGCGCGCGCCGACGAACTGCGCACGCGCGTTGAGCAGCTCGGGAGGTTTCTTTGATGTAGCGTCGAAGCGCGGCGAGCTATCAAGGCTCGAAGCCGAGGCGTCGGAGCCGGACTTCTGGAACGATCAGGAGGCCGCGCAGAAAGTCCTCCAACAGCGCAGCCGCATCGAGCGCGTCGTCAAGCGGCAGGAAGGTTTCGAGTCGTCGGTAGCCGATACGGAAGTGCTCTTTGAATTCGCGGCCGAAGACGAAGGCAGCGCGAAGGAGTTGCGCGCGCTCATCGAACGGCTTGAGCATGAAGTTTCTGAGGCCGAGACCGAGATGCTTCTCTCCGGCCCGCATGATGTGCGCAACGCCATCTGCACGGTACAGGCGGGCGCGGGCGGAACCGACGCGCAGGACTGGGCCGAGATGCTTCTGAAGATGTACCTGAAGTGGGCCGAGAAGCGCGGCTTTAAGGCCGAAGTCCTCGACATTCAGTCGGGACAGGAGGCGGGCATCAAGGGCGCGACCTTCCGCGTCGAGGGCGAGTACGCTTACGGCCTTCTGTCGGCGGAGGCGGGCGTGCATCGGCTCGTGCGCATCTCGCCCTTCGGGACGGGCACGCGCGAGACATCGTTCGCCTCTCTCTTCGTCTCGCCCGAGATAGATGAGAACATCGAGGTCGAGATTAACGATAAGGACTTGCGCGTGGACACCTTCCGCGCGACGGGCGCGGGCGGCCAGCACATCAACACGACCGACTCGGCCGTGCGCATCACGCACCTGCCCACGGGCATCGTCGTCGGGTGCCAGAATCAGCGTTCGCAGCATCAGAACCGCGCGGTGGCGATGCAGGTCTTGCGCTCGCGCCTTTATGAGCTTGAGCTTGAGAAGCGACGTGCCGAGACGGCCGTGCTCGAAGCCAACAAGGCCGACATCTCGTTCGGCTCGCAGATACGCAACTACGTGCTCGCGCCCTACCGCATGGTCAAGGACGCGCGCACCAAGGTCGAGCGCGGCGACGTTGACGCCGTGCTCGGTGGCGACATAGACGACTTCATCAAGGCGTACCTGCTTGCTCGCAGGGCGACGTAAAAACAGATATTGGATGTCAGATGTCAGGTGCTGGTTAAAGGCAACTACTGACATCTAGCATCTGACATATAACATCTGCTTTCGGAGTAGCTATGGCAACTGCACAGATTGACGCGCGGATGAAGGCGGGCGGCACGCTCGCGCGGAACACGCGGCGCAACGAAATCATCGCCATCGCGCTGTTCGCGTTGAGCGCGCTGCTGGCGTTCTGTCTCGTCTCCTACAGTCCCGACGACCCGTCGTGGGTCGCGGCCTCCGCGTCGAGCGCGCGCAACTGGACGGGGCGAATCGGCGCGAACGTCGCCGCTGCGCTCTTCCAGTCGTTCGGGCTGGCCGCCGCGCTACTGCCGTTGCTCTTAGTCGCCGCCGCATGGCGGCGTTTTCGCACGCGGCGGATTCATGCGCCGCTCTCTCGCATCATCGGGCTCGCCGCGCTCACGCTCGCCATCGCGTCGCTGCTCGCGCTCTACGTCTCAGAGCCGCTCTTTGACCGCAGCTTCAACGCGGGCGGCTTCGTCGGCGTGCTCGTCGCAGAGAATTTGAAGGGCGTGCTTAACACAGTGGGCGCGACCGTCATGCTCATCGCGACCGCGTCGGTCGGGCTGCTCCTCGCCACGAACTTCTCTTTCGTCACAGCCTACGAGCGCGCATCGGCCGCGCTCGCCAACCCTTCGGGCGCTTTCCGCAAAACCCTTGAGCGGTTCCAGACGTGGCGTGCCGCGCGACGTGCGCAGGCGCTCGCGCGCGCCGAGATGAGGCGCGAGGCGCGCGCCGCGCGCGAGGTCGAAGAACAGACCGCCGCGCTCACCGCTTCAACCTCGACCGCGAACACGGCCGGGCCCGCCGTCTCGGTCACGCGCGGCTCGAAGCCCGAGTCGGGCCCGGCCGCTGCCATCAAGCGCAACGCAGACGCCGCTCCCGCCGAAGAGAAGCACTCGCGCGAAGAAGAGATTCGCGCGCAGCTCGCACGCGCCGAGGCCGACCTCGCCTCTATCATCATCCAACCCGCCGCGACACCGTTCGTCTCGAACAACACTTCATCCACAACAGCGAGGAAGAGCGATAGCGCCGATGTAGGGGCGTCGTCGCGTCGCGTCTCGCTCTCTCCCGAAGCGGAAGAGTTGAACGAATCCACGCCCGTTAAAAGACAAACGCGCGAGACACCCGATGTCTCCGAGATGTTGTCCACTGCGGCTGTCGTGCGGACTGAGGTAGGCGAAGACGCGGAAGACTTACCATTCGAGCGCAACATCCCGCCGACCACTAAGGCTTCGGAGCGCGAGGCTACGCGCCGCGCCGAGGTCAAAGCCATCAGGTCAATGCTCGACTACGGCTTCCCTTCGATTGAATATCTCAACCCCGCGCCGCCGCGCCGCGAGCAGGCCGACGAGGAGTTGCTGCTCATCGCACAGCGCGTCGCCGAGAAGTGCAAGGAGTTCAACGTCACGGGACAGATCAAGCACATCTGCCCCGGCCCCGTCGTCACCACCTACGAGTTCAAGCCCGACCCCGGCGTCAAGTATTCGCGCGTCACCGGACTCGTTGACGACCTCTGCATCGCGCTCGAAGCCGAGTCCATTCGCATTGACCGGCTGCCCGGCAAGCCGCACGTCGGCATCGAAGTGCCCAACCCCGAGCGCGAGACCATCTTCATGCGCGAGGTCTTGGAGTCGCGCCAGTTCCGCGAGTCCGAGTCCAAGCTCACGCTCGCCCTCGGCAAGACCATTGACGGCATCAACTACGTCGCAGACCTCACGCGCATGCCGCACCTGCTCATCGCGGGCGCGACGGGCACGGGCAAGTCCGTGTGTCTCAACTCGCTCGTCGTCTCGATTCTTTATAAGGCGAGACCCGACGAAGTGAAGTTCATCATGATTGACCCCAAGCGCCTTGAGCTTGGGCTCTACGCGGACATCCCGCATCTCGCCACGCCCATCATCACCGAGCCCAAGAAGGCCGCCAACGCCTTGAAGTGGGCCGTTGGGCAGATGGAGCAGCGTTACAAGCAGCTTGCGCAGTGGGGCGTGCGCAACATAGATGGCTACAACGCCGAGGTCGAGCGACGCAACAACGTGCTCGACTTCGACGAAGGCGGTCAGCCTTGGAAGACCCTTCCCTACATCGTCATCATCATTGACGAGCTTGCCGACCTGATGATGACCTGCGGCACGGATGTCGAAGAGGCCATCACGCGACTCGCGCAGATGGCGCGCGCCGTCGGCATACATCTCGTTCTTGCCACACAGCGCCCGAGCGTTGATGTCATCACCGGACTCATCAAGGCGAACTTCCCCTCGCGCATCGCCTTCCGTGTCTCGCAAAAAGTTGACTCGCGCACAATCATCGACGCCAACGGTGCCGAGCAGCTTCTCGGTCGCGGCGACATGCTCTTCCTCCCGCCCGGCACGTCGCGCCTGCTGCGCGTGCACGGCGCTTACCTCGACGAGAACGAGGTGGCGAAGATCGTCGCGCACATCAAGACGCAGGGCGGTGCGCCCGTCTACGACGAGACCATCACGCAGTCCGGGGAGGAGTCTGCAAACGGCGAAGGCGGCTCGGGCGAGCGCGACGAATTGTTCGATCAGGCGTTGCGCATCTGCTGCGAGATGAAGCGTGCCTCGACCTCCGTGCTCCAGCGGCGGCTCCGCATCGGCTACGGCCGCGCCGCCGCCATCCTCGACGCGATGGAGCGCGATGGCTTCATCGGTCAGGCCGACGGCGCACGGCCCCGCCCCGTTCTCCAACGAGCCTTTGAGACCATCGGCCACTGGGATGACCTACAGGAGAACAGCGCGGAGGAGTTCTAAACTCCCACGCGGGGAACGACCGCTGAGGTTGAGAAGTTGAAAGGAGCGTTGGATGTTCCTCTCAACTTCTCGCTTCGATTTTTGTTAACTTTTACTCCGCCTAGCATTTTTTTTGACGACAACCTTTCGAGAACTTTTCCACAGAAACTGTGGAAAACCCTGTGGGAAACTCGCTTTTTTACGTTACAAGTTCCTGAAAAATCTAGACTTCTAGCATTTTGCACAAAGTCGCGGCACACTTCACAAAGCCTTTCCAGAGAGGAGCTTGAGCACGTGCGGCGAAACCTGTTTCATAAGTCCCTCGGCTGTATCATCCTGTACTGCATCGCGCTCACCGTGAATTCCGCCTGCGTCAAATTGCCACGCCGCGCCGATACGCTCGGCATACAGGCCACGCGCTCAACACCCTACGTCGAAGGCTCGCCACACGTCTCGCTTAACACGGCTTCGCGCGAAGAGTTGGAGAAGCTGCCGGGCATCGGGCCCGCACTCGCCGCGCGCATCGTCGAGCACAGGCAGCGCTACGGGCGCTTCCGTCGCGCGGAACATCTTCTCGTGGTGCGCGGCATCAGCGAGCGCCGCTTTCTTCAACTGCGCCCATACGTCACCGTTGAGTGAGGACGTTCAAGGTCACGCCGGAGTCAGACGCCTTGCCTGAGCTTCAAGAGCTTCGGAGAGCAGCGCGCGAAATCTTCGACGAAGTGCTCGAAGCGGTTGATGCGCGGCGCGCGGTGCTCGGCGCGGTTGAGTTCGACGGAGTGACGCTCGTCGTCGGCGGCACGCGGTTCAACCTGCGCGAGCGCCCACGGAAAATTTTCTCCGTCGCATTGGGAAAGGCCGCCGCTCCGATGGCCGCCGCGCTTGACGAGCGACTTGGCGAAACACTCTCGGCCGGAGTCCTCTCGTCAACGCGTTCAGACTTCTCATTCAACGAACGCTGGCGCGGCTTCAAGGGCGGGCACCCGCTGCCGAACGAAGCGAGTCTTGAAGCGGCGCGCGCTGCGTTCGACCTTCTGCGCGAGGCCGACGATTCTTCAGCACTCGTCATCTTCCTCGTCTCGGGCGGCGGCTCCGCGATGATGGAACTCCCGCGCGATTCTCGCCTGACGCTCGAAGACCTGCGCGAAGCGAACAGCGTCCTCGTCTTATGCGGCGCTCCGATTGATGAAGTGAACGCCGTGCGGCGCGCGCTCTCGGCCGTGAAGGGCGGCGGGCTTGCCGCGTGCGCGTCGCGCGCGACGCAGGTCACGCTCGTCATCTCCGACGTGGGCGCAGGCCGCGCTTACGATGTTGCCTCCGGCCCGACGCTTCCCTCCCCCGCCGACCCGCACGCCGTTCAGGAAATCATCCGGCGTCACGGGCTCACTTCAAAGCTGCCGCCCTCGATCATCCACGCTCTCGAAGAGTCGGGCGCAACGCACTCGCGCGGCGTTGAGCATAAAGCGCCGCGCGAGTTCCACATCCTGCTCGATAACGCGCGCGCGTGCGAGGCGGCGGCTGACGCGGCTCGCTCACGCGGCTTCGCGGTCGAGGTTGCGACAGACCTCATCGAGCAACCTGTTGAAGAGGGCGCGGCTGCGATGGTCTCGCGTCTCGCGGCGCTCTCCGCGCGCGAGGGCGAGTCGGGGCGTGTGGCGTGTCTTATCTCCGGCGGCGAGTTCTCATGCCCGGTGCGCGGAGACGGGACGGGCGGTCGCAACTCCGAGACGGCGCTCCGCTGCGCGTTCGAGTTTGAAAGAGTTGTGAGAGTAAGCAATGAAGGAAGACTACCGGCACGCTTGGTCGCGCTCTCGGCCGGGACGGACGGCATAGACGGCAACAGCCCCGCGGCCGGTGCGTGCTCGGACGAGACGACGCTCGCACGGGCACGCGCGCTCGGCCTTGACGCGTCGAAGTTTCTTGAGAGGAGCGACGCTTACAGTCTCTTCAACCGACTCGGCGACGCCCTCGTAACGAGCGCGACGGGGACAAACGTTCGCGACGTGCGCATCCTGCTGGCAGGGTGAGTGAGATGTCAGATGTTGGATGTCGGTTAAGCCAAGATGCCTTTCGATAGCATCCGGCATCTGACATCTAACATCTGTTGAAATCATCTTCGAGGCGGACGATGTCGTCTTCGCCGAGATAGTCGCCGCGCTGAATCTCGATGAAGATGAGGATATCGGAGCCGGGGTTCTCGATGCGGTGCGCGGTGCCGATGGGGATGTCTGCGGTCTCGCCGCAGCCGACCAGCAGCTCGCGCCCGTCGAGCGTGATGCGTGCGGCTCCGGCGACGACCATCCAGTGCTCCGCGCGTCGCGCGTGCCGTTGGTAGCTCAGCCGCTTGCCCGCGAGCACTTCGATGCGTTTGACCTTGTAGCCCTCGCCCTCGTCGAGCACAGTAAACGAGCCCCACGGCCGCCGGTCGAACAACGGCGAGTTGTCCGACCCCCCATTCTCGATCATGCCTGAGCACCTTCTCCTGAGAATCCAAGCCAGCCGATATTAAATTGAAGCGTGACGTGTGACAAGCGAGACCGTAAATCGTGGATCGTAAATCGTGAATTGAACGACACCGTTTCTCTTATCATGATTCATGATTCACGATTCACGGCTTTATAAACGTTTCGGCCTTAAGGTCGTTGCCGTCCGTCGAGATGGTGACGGTGCCGCGCTCTCCGGTGGTGACGATCTGTGCGCCGGACTCGCGCCAGCGCGCAAGCACTTCCGGGTGCGGGTGGCCGTAGGGCGAGTCGAGGCCGACGGAGACGACGGCGAGCGCGGGGTGCGTGGCCGAGACGAAGCCGACGGTGGAAGATGTGTGGCTGCCGTGGTGTGCGACCTTGAGGGCATCACAAGCGAGATCGTCACCCGCGTTGACAAGAGCGTGTTCGGCATCCGCTTCGACATCGCCCGTGAGCAGGAAGGTTCGTCGTCCGAAGCGCAGACGCAGCACCACCGAGTCGTTGTTGCCTGAAGGCGCGTCGGGGCCGGCCGGGAGCGGCCAGAGCACGTCGGCGGTGACGCCGCCGAAGCGCAGGCGGTCGCCGCGCGCGACGAGATAGACGGGCACGCCCGCGTCGCGCGCCGTCGAGGCGAAGCGCGCGAACTCCTCATCACGCAGCGGCGCGTGGCCGACGAGCGCGCCTTCGACTTGAAAGTTTTTGACGACGGCGTTCAGGCCGTCAATGTGATCGGCATCGGCGTGCGTCGCCAGCACATAGTCCACGCGGTCGAGGCCGCGCCACCAGAGATACTCTGAGACTACTGCGTCGCCGATGCCACGCGAGTCGGGCTCGAACACTTCGGCGTCGTCCTCATCGTCGCTGCGCGGAGCGCGAAACTGCGGACGGCCGCCGCCGTCAACGAGCAGCGTTGAGCCGTCGGGCATCGTGATGAGAGCCGCATCTCCCTGCCCCACGTCGAGGAAGTCTATGCGCAGCCGCCCTTCCGCTCGCCCCGCGCTGAACGGGTGCGCGACGATGATGAAGGCCATGCTGACGGAAGCGCAGGCGGCTACTTTGAGCAGTCGCTTGCGACGTGCTGCGACTCGGCTCCGTGCATCCTCTTCTTCGTCAACTCGCGCGCGGATTAAGTCGAGATTGCTCGCGCGACTTTGGCCCGAGTCTTCCGCGCGGGGTAGGTCGGCCAGTGGATGCCAGCGCAGGAGCGCGGCGGTCAGCGCGAGCAGCGGGACAAAATAAAGAACGTAGATGACGGACGCCGCGCCTGTGTATTCCGGCAACCGGAGGCTCGCGACGTGTGCGTGCGCGAACGGGTCAACGCTATGTATGAGGAGTTGGACCGCGACTTCGGTTAGACGGATGAACGGCATTGCGAGCGGCGCGCTCAGTTGCGCGAGCGCGAGCGCGACGAGTGCCGCGAAGGCATGTACGACCATGAGCGCGCCGACGAAGATGTTGAGCAGCAATGAAGCGAACGAGAGGCGATGAAAGTAGACGACAAGCAGCGGCAGGAGCACAAGCTGCACCGATGTTGAGATGAGCATTGCCGCGAAGACCAAGCGCAACGGCCCTTGCACGCGCCAGCGTTCAAGCCGCGCGGCCCACGGCGTCTTGAAGAGTTCGTAGCTGTGCGCATCGCGCGCAGTCTCGCGACGCCATGCGCGCTCGCGCCAGTAGAGCGTCTCCGCCAACGTCTGAAACCAGCGCGGGCAGTCGGGCGGGTACGGGGTCGCGCGCGTCGGTCGCCACTCGCCTACGGCCTTCAGATTCGAGACGAGCGGCACGGCGACGGCCACGATGGCGAGCACCGAAAGGAATGTTAGTTGGAACGAAGGGTCGAAGAGATTCGCGGGGTGCCAGATGAGCAGCACGA
>JAVXWN010000259.1:0-4396 GCA_032230645.1 Acidobacteriota bacterium
GCGCGTGCGTCACGACGGCCTCTTCGTTTGTCCCTCGTCCAAATCTTATCACCCGAGCACGCTGATACGTGCTCTCAAACATTCAGACGTTAAAGCGGAAGTGGACGACATCGCCCTCCTGCATGACGTAATCCTTGCCTTCCAGTCGAAGCAGCCCCTGCTCGCGTGCGGCGGCGTAGGAGCCTGCGCGTGTGAGGTCGTCGTAGGAGACGACTTCGGCGCGTATGAATCCGCGCTCGATGTCGGAGTGGATCGTGCCTGCGGCCTGCGGGGCGCGCGTGCCTCGGGGCACAGTCCATGCGCGCACCTCCTTCTCGCCCGCCGTCAGGAATGACATCAGGCCGAGCAGGCGATAGGCGCTACGAATCATGAGGTCTACGCCGGACGACTCGACGCCGAGCGATTGCAGGTAGCCGAGACGATCCTCGGTCGAAAGCTCGACCAGTTCGGCTTCAATCTGCGCGGAGATAACAACGCACTCAGCGCCTTCGGCCGCGGCCAACTCACGCACCGTCGGGACGTGCGGATTCGAGTCGGGGTTGGCGAGAGTCGCTTCGTCCACATTAGCGGCGTAGATGGTCGGCTTCGAGGTGAGCAGGAAGAAGCCGCGCGCGACGGCACGCTCCGCGTCGTCAAGCGCGGCGGTGCGCGCGGGCTTTCCATCAGAGAGGACTGCGAGCAGCTTGTCGGCAATATCTATCTCTGCGCGCGCAGTCTTGTCGCCGCCCTTGGCGGTCTTCTGCGCTCGCTCGCGTCGGCGCTCGACCGTGGCGAGGTCTGCGAGCGCAAGCTCGATCTGGATGGTCTCGATGTCGCGGCGCGGGTCTACGGTGCCTTCGACGTGATGTACGTTCTCGTCCTCGAAGCAGCGAACGACCTGTATGACGGCGTCGGTCTCGCGTATGTTGGCGAGAAACTGGTTGCCAAGCCCTTCGCCTTTGGAAGCGCCACGGACAAGCCCGGCGATGTCTACGAACTCGACGGTAGCGGGGACGATTGTATTGGTCTTGACTATCTTCGCCAGCGGCTCAAGCCGCTCGTCGGGGACGGCGACGACGCCGATGTTGGGCTCGATGGTGGCGAAGGGATAGTTGGCGGCGAGCGCCGACTGCTGCGCCGTCAGCGCGTTGAAGAGTGTGGACTTGCCGACGTTGGGCAGACCGACGATACCTGCACGAAGCATAATTCGGATTCCGGATGTCAGTGATATTCTTTAAGCTCAACATCTAAACATCCGCGTCCCGAGTTGTCCAGCAGCGCCGCAGTGCCGTGTCTATATCAACCTTGAAGTTAGTCCGCGGACGTAAGTGTCGGACTGAATAAACCCTGCAGGGCTGCACGAGTCCGGTGCTGTTCGCGTATAATCGCGGCGTCTTTTTAGCTCAAGGCGTGCGCGGCGTCTTTCGCCGCTGCGCACGCTATCTCGGCTCCCTATGCCTTTCGCACTCCTGCTGGCGCTTGCGGCAATCGCGGGCGCGACCGTTCTGACTTACCTCTACGACCGCGACGCGCTCTTTCTGTCGCGCCTGTGCGCGGGCGTGTGCATCGGCTTCGCCGCGTTAGGGCTAGTCGGCTTCGTGCTCTCGTCGCTGCTCGGGATGACGACGGTGGCGCTCGTGCTCGCGGGCGCAGCCTGCGCTTCGCCGCTTCTTCTGCTGTTGCGCCGAGGTGTGTATGGGCGCTTTGAAGAGGAGGTGAGCGACAGCCTGTTCGTCTTGCGCAAGCTGCTCTCGCGTCCCGGTGGAGAGGGCGTGTGTGTGCTCGTCTTCTATGTAGGCGCGGCGTTGGTCTTCTGGTTCGTGTTCGCGCACGCGATGTATGAGACGCCGGGAGGCATCTTCACGGGCGTTGACACGAACATCGGCGACCTGCCGTTTCACTTAGCGGTCGTCACGGGCTTTGCGTATGGCGATAACTTTCCGCCGCAGCATCCGGAGTTCGCGGGCGTGCGCCTGACCTACCCGTTCGTCGTGGACTTCGTGACGGCGATGTTCGTGCGCGCGGGCGCAAGCGTAGAGGGGGCAATGTTCTGGCAGAACTTCGCGATGATGATGTCGCTCGTGGGACTGCTGCACCGTTGGGCTTTGAAGCTCGTGCGCGCGTGGACGGCCGCGCTGCTCGTGCCGTTGCTGGTGCTCTTGAGCGGGGGCTTCGGGTGGGTGCATTTCCTCGGCGAAGCTTGGAAGGGTGAGCGTGGGCTCTTCAGTCTGCTCGGCGGGCTCGAACATGACTACACGATCATGGGGCACATCGGCTATCGCTGGGGCAACGCCGTCACCGCGCTCTTCGTCACGCAGCGCAGCATCGTGCTCGGCCTCGCGCTCGCGCTCGTCGTCTGGACGCTCTGGTGGGAAGCTTCGGTGAAGGCGGCAGGCAAAAGTAAAAAGGCAAAAGGCAAAAGTGAAGAGGCGGCGGCTGCGGTTGAAAGTCGTGGCGTGGTCGGGAAGAAGAAGGTTAAGAGTAAGGCCGTTCGCGGTCGTGCCTCGCGCAGTGCTTCGGCGCGAGGGGCGGAGGATGAGGCTCAAGCGGATTCAACTTTCGCCTTCTGCCTTTCGCCTTTCGCCTTTCGCGAGATGTTAGCGGCGGGCTTCGTAGCGGGGATGATGCCGCTCGTTCACGCGCACAGTTTCGTGGTGATGATGTTGATGGGCGCTTGCCTTGCATTGATGCAAGGCGTCGCCGTGCTGTCGAGCGAGAGAGAAGAGAGCGGAGTCGAATCGCAGCCGAGCGTGTGGGCGAGCGTGTGGACGGTGTGGATGCCGTGGGTCGTGTTCGCGGCTTCGGCGTCGGCGCTGGCGTTGCCGCAGATGTTCTGGGCGACGAGGGAGTCGGGCGCACGCGCGGGACAGTTCTTCGGTTGGGAGTTCGGTTGGGATCACGGCACGTATAACGTCGCGTGGTTCTGGCTGAAGAACACGGCGGTCTTCATCCCGCTGCTCGTCATCGCCGTCGCCTGGTGGGCGCGCGAACGCGTGCGAATGAAGGAGGAGGCGCTGAAGCCCAAGCGCGGCGGGCGCGGTCGTCATCAATCTTCGACGCGCGAAACGCCGTTGGTGTCGGACAGACTCATCTTCTTCTACACGCCGTTCGTGCTCTGCTTCATCGTGCCGAACGTGTACAAGCTCTCGCCGTGGGTTTGGGACAACATCAAGGTTCTGCTCTACTGGTGGGTGGCGTCCGCGCCGCTAGTCGCGCTCGTGCTCGCGCGGCTGTGGCGACGTGGCGCGGCGTGGCGCGCGGCTGTGGTCGTGCTCGTGTTCATGCAGACGGCGGCGGGCGGGCTCGACGTGTGGCGCGCGGCTTCGGGCGCGGTCGAGCGCAGAGAGTTCGACCCCGAGGGCGTGGCCTTCGCTGAGGTCGTGCGGCGCGAGACCGGGCCGCGCTCTTTGATTCTCCACGCGCCGACTTATAATGACCCGGTCTACCTGACGGGACGCCGTTCCTTTCTGGGCTACCCCGGCCATGTCTGGTCGCACGGCATCGACTACACGGAGCGCGAGTCGGCCTTGAAGAACATCTACGCGGGCTCGCCGGAAGCGCCCGCGCTTGTCGAGAGCGCCGGGATAGAGTACGTCGTCGTCGGGCCTTTGGAGCGCGAGGAGATGCGCAAGTACGGCGTCAACATCAACGAGTCTTTCTTCGCACGATACAGGAAGGTTGGGGAAGCGGGTGGCTACCTCCTCTACAAAACGAAACCGTAAGAAGGCGCAAGCGGCGCGTAGCGCGGCATCATCCGGCGCGGCAAAGCGCGAGACGCCGGGCGCGGAGAAACGACGGAAGCAGGACGCGCCGCCGCCGCCCGAGTCGCGGCCGGAGATGAGCGAACGTGCATGGCTCGTCGCGCGCGCCGTTGTCCTGTTGCTGGCGACGGTGTTGAGAGTCGTCGCGCTCGGGGTGAAGCCGCTTCATCACGACGAGGGTGTCAACGGCTTCTTCCTGACGAACCTGATGCGTCAGGGCCGGTACGCTTACGACCCGGCCAACTACCACGGCCCGACGCTCTACTATCTGACGCTGCCCGTTGCATACCTCGCCGACACGCTGCACTTGCTGAACACGTGGGTGCTGCGTTCGGTGCCGGTGCTCTTTGGCATCGGGACGGTCTGGCTCGTGCTCACGCTCAGTCGCAGGGTCGGCCGGGTCGCCGCGCTCACGTCCGCCGCGCTTGTCGCCGTCTCGCCCGCGTGCGTCTTCTACTCGCGCTACTTCATACACGAGATGCCCTTCGTCTTCTTCACGCTAGGTATCGTCGTAGCGGCGCTACGTTTTCAGGAGACCGGCGCTTCGCACTACCTGCTGCTCGCCGCCGGGTCGGCCGCGATGCTGTTCGCGACGAAGGAGACGGCCTTCATCTCGGTGGACACGCTCGGGCTGGCATGGCTGTCGGCGTTCGTGT
>JAVXWN010000260.1:0-16266 GCA_032230645.1 Acidobacteriota bacterium
ATTCTCCGAGGCTTCGCCCGTCATGAGGACGATGTGCGCGAGCGCGTCGCAAGCCCCGACCGCTTCGCGCACGCGCTCGTATGCTTCGCTGTTCTCGACGAAGAGGAGGCGCGCGCCCGAGTCGTCCATAATGTAACAGACCTGCTGCGGCGCGAGCGTCGGATAGATGGGAACGTTGACGATGCCTGCGAACTGGCAGCCCACATCCGCGATAACCCACTCGGGCGAGCTTTCCGAGAGCACGCCTGCGCGGTCGCCGCGCCTGAGACCGAGTGCGTAGAGGCCGAGTGCCACGCGGCGCACGCGGCGCTCGAACTCCTCGGAAGAGATGGGGAGCCATTTGCCGTCGCGCTTGTAGTTGAGCACGTCGGGGCGCGCGTGCAGACGCATCGCGAGCACGAAGACCTCGACGATGGTGGTCGGTGCTACGTCGTCGCCGCGCGTCGAAGCGCGAGCTTGCCGCGCCGCTTGCGCATCAGTTGCGTCGGCCGCGGCTTCGCTTGTCGTCTCCAACGTCACGCGCTCACACCCCCGAGGAAGATGTCGAGAACTTCGTCGGCCAGCGGCGCAAGCTTGTAGCGGCGGCGCGAGAGAATCCAGTTGGTCGCCATCTCGTCCAGAGCGCCGAAGAGAACCTTGGTGGCGAGCTTGGAGTTGAGGCTCCGGCGGAAGACGCCCGCGGCCTGTCCCTCCTCGAAGACTTCGCGGATGAGGCCGAGGTATTCGGCGAGACCGGCGGCCGAGAACTCCTCCATGAACTTCGTGGTGCCGCGCAGCTCGACCTGAAAGACGATTGCAAGGTCGCGGTCGGCACCGAGCCGTTCGAGATGATGACGCGCGATGCGGCGCAGCTTCTCGCGCGGGTCTTCGATCTTCGCCAGCTCCTCGCGTCCCGCGCGCACGGCCTCGCTCGTGTTGCGCTCGAAGATGGAGCGCAGGATTTCTTCCTTGCTCTTGAAGTAGAGATAGACCGTCCCGTCGGCGACACCGGCTTCGCGCGCAACGTCCGCGACCTTGGAGTTGAAGTAACCGCTGCGCGCGAAGACCTTGGTGGCGGCGCGCATGATGGCCTCGCGCTTGTCGCCCACGGGGGCGGGGGCGCGCGCGGCGGGCGCGGGTGGCAGGGAGCGTGCGGTGCGCATCGGAACGGCGATTCTCCGGCTATTCAAACGAGGTTTTTATTGAATGACTGTTCATTCAGTCAAGACGCCCCTAGCCTAACGCCCGCGCGCGTTTTGTGCAACACATAAAAAGTGAAGGATGGTTGAAATGATTGAGTCATCGGTCTATTTCTTCATAGAAGTAACTGGCCGATGTACTAATCAATCACTTCATCTTCCGGCGCGTCGTCGGGGGTGAGTTGCGCGGCGCGCGGGTCGAGGCGGAGCGCGCCGCCGCGCAGCGTGATGTCGCGTTGCGGGTTTGGAATCTCAATGCCTGCCTCGCGGAAGAGGCGGTGGATGCGGTAGTTGATCTCGCTGCGGACGACGAAGTGTCGGCGCGGTTTATCAGTCCAGACGAGCAGACGGAACTTGAGGTCGAAGTCGCCGAACTCCATGAACTGCACGCTCGGCTTGGGCTCTTCGAGAAGGAACTGCACGCCCTCGGCGGCGCGCAGCAGAGTATGTGTGACAAGCTCGATATCCGAGTCGGTGGCGACGCCGATGGGGACGCTGATGCGCGTGCGGCGCTCGCGGAAAGTCCAGTTGAGAAAGTTCTGGTTGACGATCTTCGAGTTGGGCACGACCGAAGCGACGTTATCGTTGGTCATCACGATTGTCGTGCGGAGGTTGATGCTGCGCACGCGTCCCTCGGTGAGCTTGCTGTCGGGGCCGGGGATGGTGATGTAGTCGCCGACGCGCACGGGTCGCTCGAAGAGGATGATGAAGCCCGAGGCGATGTCGCCCGCGATGAACTGTAAGCCAAAGCCGATGCCGACGGAGAGCGCGGTGAAGACGACGGCCAGCGAGGTGAAGTCGGCCGAGACGGCGACGCGCAACGCGACGACCGCCCCGATGGTGATGACGAAGTAGTGTACGAGCCGCAGGATGGTGAACTGCACGCCGGGGTCGAGGTGCTTGTGCCGCGCCATGCGCGCCTCGATGAAGCGGCGCAGGTAGCGCGAGACGAACACGGCGACGAGCAGCAACACGAGCCCGAGCAGAAGCGTCATGATCGAGAAGACGAGGTTGCCCAACTCCCACTTGAAGTTCAGATAGCCACGCATCGGCTCGGTCAACCGCCATATCCTCCGCAAGACGTTCTCGTCTCCCTGCCATAGCATCGCCATCGCCGCTGCCGACGTGAACATCGCGAACCGCAGCCACGCAAACATCTCCACTCGGAACCCTCCTTGTTCCCGAATCGTGCCAAAAGCCAAAGCCGCCCGCGCCTCGTTGCAGGGGGCGGGCGGCTCGAAGAGAGAAACTTTATCTATGGCGGAGGGGACAGGACTCGAACCTGCAAGCGCGTTAGCGCGGTAGTTTTCAAGACTACTGCCTTACCAATTAGGCTACCCCTCCGCGATGAATCTTTACCTGAAGAATATAACCCGTGCCCTAATGGAAGGCAAAACAGGTGACGCGACGCGAGGGAAGGCACAGCCTTGTTCTTAGCTATGCCTCTGTGCCTGCGCTGGTGAACTGATGATGCAATACAGCGGAGTGACAGGAAGCTTGAGAGTGTCGTACATCGACAGGACTACTCCGGAGGTGGCGCGGGCGGGCCGCCCATGCCGCGTCGCTGCTCTCCGAGGATTCTCTTTCGCATGAGACGCGCGCCTTCCCTCCTCCATAGCGCGGCGCATCATCTCGCGCATCTCCTGCTGTGTGAGCGGTTCATTTCTCAGGTCGCGGCCGCGCAGGGCGGGGTTGGTTGCGGCCTCGGGCGGCAGTTCGGGCACGGCGGGCTCGACGGGCTGCGTCACGACAGCCTTTCCGGGGCTATCATGCGGTCAATCGTAAATCGTGAATCGTGAATCGTGAATCGTAAATGGTCAATCGTCGGCGAGCGTCGCTCTAACACGATTCACGATTCACGATTCATGGCAGTTGAAGTACACCGAGCATGGCGTCGTGAACGAGGCCGTTGCTTGCGGCAATCGGGGGCGTGTAGATGTCGAAGGCCGAGCCGTCGAAGTGCGTGACGTGCCCGCCCGCTTCCTCGACGAGCAGCACGCCCGCTGCCACATCCCACGGGCGCAAGCCCTCTTCGTAAAAGCCTTCGAAGCGCCCCGCCGCGACGTAGGCGAGGTCGAGCGCCGCCGAGCCGTCGCGCCGCACCGACTGCGCCCGCATGATGAAGTTGCGGAAGTGACGCGCGAAGTCACCGCGCTCGCGCACGTCGTAGGGGAAGCCGGTGCAGAGGAGCGAGCGGTTAAAATCATCCGTGTCCGAGACGCGGATGCGACGACCGTTTAAAGTCGCTCCCTCGCCGCGCTCCGCTGCGAACAACTCGTCGCGCGTGGGGTCGTAGACAACGCCCACGACCACCTTCCCATCATGTTCGAGCGCGATTGAGACGCAGAAGATCGGGTAGCCGTGCGCGTAGTTGGTCGTGCCGTCGAGCGGGTCAATGACCCACTTGTATTCGGAGTCGGCTCCGCCCGCCTCGGCGACATCGCCCGACTCTTCGGTGAGGATGGCATGTCGTGGATGATAACTGCGTATGCGCTCGATGATGAGACGCTCAGAGGCCACGTCGGCCTCGGTCACAAGGTCTATGTCACCCTTGTTCGAGACCTGTAGCGCGCGCCCGAACTTCTCGGCGAGCACGCGGCCCGCGTCCCGCGCGGTCTGGATGGCGAAGTTGAGCATACTGCTGTCTACTTGTCTTTCAGTATCGGCACGATGTCGGTCTGAATCGGTTGCCCGGTCACTTCGATGTCATGCTCGCCGACGTAGACGTTTATCTCGGAGCGCACGCCGAATTTGCCTTCGAGGTAGATGCCGGGCTCGATGGAGAAGCATGTGCGCGCGATGACGCGGCGCGAATCGCGCGTTTCAAAGTCGTCGATGTTTGCACCGTTGCCGTGACCCTCTTCGCCGATGGAGTGTCCCGTGCGGTGCGTGAACTGCTCGCCGTAGCCCGCGCGTTTGATACGGCCGCGCGCAACGTCATCCACCTGCGCGGCGCGTATGACACGACCTTCGCGCACGGCCGCGCGCACGAACTCGGTCGCGGAGTCGCGCGCATCGCGCACGATGTTAAAGACCTTCACGTACTCGGCGGGCACGGACTCGCCGACGTAACCCGTCCACGTCTGGTCGGCGACGATTGAGCCGGGTCGCTTCAACTTCTCCGACACGTCGAAGAGGACGAAGTCGCCGCGACGTATGGGCGCGCTCGATTCGCGCGTCGGCTGGTAGTGCGGGTTCGCGGTGTTCGCACCGGCCGAGACGTTCGGCCCGCCGCTCGTCATGCCCTCTTCGTCGAGGCGGCGGTTGATGAACTGCTGGATGTCGTACTCGGTCGTCGGCTCACCGGCCCGGATGCGGCGCGCGATCTCGGCGAAGGCTTGCATGATGATGCGGTGAAGCTTGTCGGCGGCCTCCTGGTGCGTGGCGAGCCCCTCGGGTGTGAGCGTCGCCTCGAACTGCTGAACGAGGTCTGCGCTGGTGACGACCGAGACGCCGGGCATCGAGCGGACTAACTCTATCGTGCCCGCGTCTACGCGCGCGACGTAGGGGATGTCGCCCATCGGCGAGTATTGCATCGCGACCTTCCGTAGCAGCACGCGCTTATTTTGCAGCCCGCCCGAAGCGAGCGCATCGCGCAGAGCGCCGTGTAGCTCTTCCCAACTGCGATAGATGACGCGGCGGCCGGGGAGCGAGTCGAGACGGCCGCGCTCAATCGAGTGAACGAGCTTGACGGGCTCGCCGATGACGGGGATGTAGTAGAACCAGCGGCGCGTGGTGACGCCGCCCTCCTTCAAATGAAGTATGCGGTAGGCGAGCGGGTCGCTGTGCCGGAAGTCATAGAAGAGCCAGCCGTCGAGGTTGGCCTCTCTGAGCGCCGCCTGAATCTCGCGGACGCGCGCGCCCTGCTCATCGCCGGGCCGAACCTCTTGCGCGCGTGCGGCCGTCGTGAGCGCGAAGGTCATGATGAAGAGCGCCGCGAGCGCGAAGGCGGTGCGTGTGTTGTGCGTTCGTCTCATGGTGTTCTCAATCGTTGTCGTCGGTCGTGTGCTTACTAAGTCGCCCCGGGCGCGTGCTCTCTTGCGAAGACTCTTCTCCGGCGCGGTCTTAGTAGAGCGAGCCGGGGCGACGTTCGCCGAGAAGCGCGGGCCTCTTCTCGTCGATGGCCGACGCGGGCTTGTCTCTACCGGCGTAGAGCGAAACGTGCGCGTAGTTGTGCGCGGCGAGTCCCGCGTGGAAGACGACGCCGCAGACTAAGAAGACGAGCGCGAACACGCGCCAGCCGCGCCTTCGGAGCAGCGCGTCCCAACAGTAGAAACCGTAGAGCGCGGCGACGGGAAAGGTAACATAAAACGTGTGCGAGGCGGGCGGCTTCGCCGAGAAGAGAAAGAGCGCGCAGAGCAGCACGACGGTTAGTAGCGCAAGACGTTTGACCTGCGGCCAGTCGTCCGGCATCTCTCTCTTCCTGAACCACAGCGCGATGAGCGCGGCCGGTTGCACGAGCCCAACCACGCCGAGAAAGAGTGCGAGCGGTGCGAGCCATAAGTTTTCGCGCAGGAAGGTAATGCGCTCCGCAGAGTTGCGCCCGATGAAGCGCGCCAGCTCGAAGCTCGTCAGCGAAAGGAAACGCGCGGGCACGCCTTCGACCGGGTTGAGCACGCGCGCAATGTTCTTGAAGTTGGGCGTGACCAGCGTTTCCGTTCCGCCCGTCCCGTTCGACAGCCCGTACTTCATAAAAGTCGGCGCGAGCAGGCAGCCTGTCAGCAACGCGCCGCACGCGAGCCAGCCGAGCGCGGCGAGTGCCCTCGTCCCTCGCTCGCGGATTTGAAAGTAGACTGAAGCCGCGAGAAACGGCACGAGCACGACCCACGAAAGATGTAGCTGCATCACCCAGAAGAGCGCGAAGCCCATCATCAGGTTCGAGCACCACGCGGGGACGAGACCTTTGCGCGTCGCATGCATCGTCTCAAACGCGCCGACGAAGAAGAGGACTGCGCCGGGCAGCACGTAAGAGGGATTGACGACGTGCGTCGAGAAGTTGAGCGTCCACGGCGCGGTCAGAAGCCAACCCCACACGAACCAGCGGGGAGTTTGCGGCAGACGCCGCGTGCAGTACCAAGCGAACAGACACAGCGCCGCGAACGACAGCACGTTGAGAAGCACGAAGGGCGCTTCGGGCACGTGCGCAATGTAGAGCGGCAGGCCGACGAGCAGACCTTGCAGCGCGCCCGGCACCTGCACGCCGCTCAACACGTCGGGCCCGAAGTAAGGCCACGTGCCCGTCGCATAGAACTTCAATCCGATAAGGTAGACCTGCCGCTCGTCGTCGGCCCAGAACTGCGAACAGAGCCCGTACCCGAGCCGGAAGAGAAACGCGAAGGCGAGCAGCGCGAAGTACAGACGCCGCTGACCGCGTTCAGACAGACGCGGCGCGAGTCTTACGCCCGATGCGTTTGCGCCGATAGTATTTATCTCGTCAGACACTTCAACGACCGCTCGCGGCCTTCGACTTCTGCTTCGAGTCGGCGGCGGGCGCGAGCCTCTGCGCGGCGAGCCGGAGAATCTCCTGCACCTGCCTGTCCCAGTAGGGCCACGTGTGGCCGCCGGGCAGCTCGCGGAACTCGTGCGGCACCTTCTTCTCGATGAGCAGCGCGGAGAAGTCGCGGTTGTTCGCGATGAGAAAATCCTCTGTCCCGCAGTCGAGGTAGAAGTATGGAAGCGCCTTCGTGCCTTCGGGCGTTAGCTCGCGGACGAGGCGGAAGATGTCGTTGGCGCGGCGCGTCTCGTTGTCGGGCGCGTCGGGCGGGCCGTAGACACGCGCGATTGAGGGGCGGACGAATGCGAGCAGCTTGTCGTCTGGTATCCAAGAGGCGGCCCCGAGCGCGCCGCTCATCGAGCCCGCGAAGACGAACAGCTCAGGGTGCTTCAATCCGAACTTCAGAGAGCCGTAGCCGCCCATCGAAAGCCCCGCCACCGCGCGCCCCTCGCGCGAGGCAATGGTTCTGAAACGGCTGTCAACGTCCGGTATCAACTCCTCTAAGAAGTAGCTCTCGAACTTCTCCGCAGGCACGGTCGCGCTGTCGGTGTACCAGCCGTCGTGCCCTTCGGGGACGACGATGATGAAAGGGTAGGGCGCGGCGTGGTCTGCGAGATGTGCGCGCGAAGAGACCCAATCATTCGCACCGCCCGCGAGCCCGTGCAGGAGGTAGACGACGGGGTAGCGTCTGTTCTTCGCCGCGCCGCGCTTGTAGTCCGAGGGCAGGATGACGTTGTAGGGAAGCGCCGCGCCCATCAGCTTGCTCTCGAACTGCACGGTCTCGTAACGTCGCGGCTCGTCCTTCTTCTTCTTGTCGTCCTTCTTCTTCTTGTCGTCCTTCTTCTTCTCCGTCTTGCTCTGCGGCTGACTCTGCGCGGGCGTCTCGGTCTGTGCGCGTGCCCCTGTGTGAAGCAGGAGCAGGGCGGTTAGCAGGAGCAGTGTTCGTGTCGGTCTATTCATCTCAGTCCTTATTCGGGTGCAGCCAGCATCTCGGAGGCGACGCGGAGGATTTCTCGCACCTGTCTGTCCCAGTAGGGCCAGACGTGTTCGCCGGGCAGTTGCCTGTACTCGTGCGCCACGCCGCGCGCGGCGAGCGTGGCAGCGAAGTCGCGATTGGCCGCAAGCCAGGGGTCTCGCAGCCCGCAGTCAAGATAAAGAAAGGGCAGCGCGCCGCGTCGCGCGTCGGGGAACTCGCGCGCAAGTCTCGGCAGGTCGTTCTCGGCGCGCGTCGCACTCGCGCGATCACCGAAGGTCTGCATGAGCGAGTCGTCGTCTTCGCGCGAGGCGGCGTCGAGCGCGCCGCTTGTCGAGCCCGCGAAGGCGAACATCTCCGGGTGCTTGAACCCGAGCTTGAGCGCGCCGTAGCCGCCCATCGAGTAACCCGCCACGCCGCGCCCGCGCCGCTCGCCGATGGTGCGAAAGCGGCTGTCAACGTCCGGTATCAACTCCTGCAAGATATAAGACTCGTACTTGCCCGCGCCCGCTCCGACGCCGTCCGTGTACCAACCCTTCCCGCCTTCGGGCGTGACGATGATTAACCGATGCTCGGCGGCGTAGCGTGCAAGTTCCGTGTGCGTGACCCACGAATCGTAGTCGCCGCCCCACCCGTGCAGAAGATAGAGGACGGGATAGCGCGTCGCGCGCGAGGTGATGAGTCCGTAGCGCGGCGGCAGCACGACCCTGTACGGCAGAGTCTTCTCGACGAGCGCGCTCGTGAGTTGAATCGTCTCGACGCGAACGACCGTTTCGTAGTGATAGTAGTAGGCCGCGAGCGCGGCCAGAAGAACGAGCGTGAGCGCCGCCAGCCTTAAGCGTTTCATCAGACCCGCTCCCCCGCAGAGGCACGCTCATCCTCTTCGGCGTGCTTGCGCGCAAGTCCCGTGCGGCCGTCGTATCGAATCAACTGCGGGAGCAGCAACGAGAGCAGCGCCGTCCCCGCCACGCACAGCACACCGCCCGAGACGATTGACGCGCGCACGCCAAAGAGCCCTGCGGCCACACCCGACTCCGCATTGCCGAGCAGCGGCCCGGTAGTGTAGCTCACCATCTCTATCCCCGCGAGACGGCCGCGCAGATGGTCGGGGATGGTCTGGTTCCAGATGGTCATGCGAAAGAGTGCGCTCACCATGTCGGCCGCGCCCGCCAACGCGAGGAAGAGAAGCGCCGCCCAAAGCTTCGGCGCGAATCCGAAGCCGACGACGGCGAGCCCCCACACGCTCGCTGCCAGCACCACGCACAGCCCGTGACGGTTGACCCGCTTCGCCCATCCCGAGGTGAGCGTCACGCACATCGCGCCGAAGGCAGGGGCCGCGTAGAGCAGCCCCACGCCTGCGCCGCCGAACCCTTCGGCGACCGCCGGGAACAGAGCCATCGGCATTCCGAAGAACATCGCGTTGATGTCTATGAGGTACGTGCCCATAAGCTCGGGCCTGCTCCGCGCGTAGCGCAAGCCCTCGACTATCGAGCGTAGGCTCGGCGCGTCAGCGCCCGCCGGAGGCGGCACGGCCTTCATCAACCAGAGCGCCGCGAGCGAGGCGACGAACGTTGCGAAGTCAATCGAGTATGTGAGCGCGGGCCCGACCGTCACGACGAGCAGCCCGCCGAGCGCAGGCCCGCATATCATCCCGATTGTCCCGCCCAGAGACCTGAGCGCCAATGCCGCAGGCATCTTCTCCGGCCGGACGAGACGCGGCATGAGTGCTTCGAGCGACGGCCGCTGCAACCCGTTCAAGGCCGCGAAGAGCGCCGCGCAGAAGTAGAGCACCCACACGCGCGGCTCTATCAGAAGAGAGTTGAAGACGAGCACGCACGTTCCCGCCGCGAGCATCGCTTCGGTGAGACGAACCATCTTCCGGCGGTCTACCGCGTCGGCGAGCGCGCCGCCGACGAACGCCATCACAAAGATTGGCACGAACTCCGCGACGCCCAACAGACCCACCGCGAGAGGCGAGTGCGTCAGCCTGTACGTCTGCCACGGCAGCGCCACGAAGGTCATCATCGATCCGAAGAACGACGCGGCGTGCCCCGCAAACAACAGCCGGAACTCGCGCGACTCTTTGAGCGGCGTCAAGTCGAGCGCCAACGCGCGCACAGCTCTCTTCGCAAAGCCGTCATCGTGTCGCGTCCCCGCCTCCGTTGATTCAACGGGGTCGGGCGTCAGGTGTGTCGAGGTGTGCGGGGTCTTCTCTTCCACGGGAACGGAATTTTACGCGGCCTTAATCTTCACACTCTTCTTCGCCTTCTTCTCGGCTTTCTTCTCGGCCTCGGTGCGATGTATGGCCTCTTCCGCGGCCCTCCCCGTGCGCGAGAGGCGGACGTAGAGCAGGTAGGCGACGATTGAGGCGTTGGCGAAGAGCACGAGGCCGCGCAGGTGCGTCGGGCGGTCGAGCAACTCGTACAACTCGATGGGCAGGTAGACACAGCCCGAGACGATTGCGAACCACTCGGCCCACGCGCGCATGTGCCAGAGCCCGTAAGCCTCGACGAAGCGCACGACTGAATAGATAAAGGCGAGCACGGCCAGATTGCGCAAGCGAGAGTCGCTCATGCGCGACGCGGCCTCGATGAAGACGCGCGGGTAATGGCTCGCAGGGTTGAGGTGAGAGTGTTGGACGAGTCGCTCGGCCAAGTCCTGCAAGTCGCGGTGGACGAGCGAGAGCAGGCCGAAGCCCGCGACCAGAACGAGCGTCCCCTTCAACGCCTCGAAGAGCGCGACGGCGCGCACGCCCACGGCAATCTCGGTGACGTGAATCTTTGCCTCGGGCTTTTGCGCTTCGGTCGCTGACATCTTTTAAGTTCGAGCCGCCGACAACTTTTTGAACAGAGCCGCCGCTTTAGAACAGAGTCACCACTGACTTCACTCGTCACCGGCGCGCAGCATCGGAATCTTCAAGCCCTTCTCGCGCGCCGCCTGCTCGGCTTCATCGTAGCCCGCGTCCACGTGGCGCGCGACGCCGAGGCCGGGGTCGTTTGTGAGCACGCGGTTGAGTCGCCGCGCTGACTCGGCCGTTCCGTCCGCGACCGAGACTTGGCCCGCGTGAAGCGAGTATCCGATGCCGACTCCGCCGCCATGATGAAACGAGACCCACGATGCTCCGCTCGCAGTGTTCAGGAGCGCGTTTAAGATGGGCCAGTCGGCAACCGCGTCCGAGCCGTCGCGCATCGCTTCGGTCTCGCGGAAGGGCGATGCGACCGAGCCCGTGTCGAGATGGTCGCGCCCGATGGCGATGGGCGCTCGAAGCTCGCCGCGTCGAACTAATTCGTTGATGGCTTCGCCCATCTCCGCGCGCTCGCCTAAGCCCAGCCAGCAGATGCGCGCAGGCAAGCCCTGAAACTGCACGCGCTCGCGTGCGAGACGCATCCATCGTTCGAGCGTGCGGTCACGTGGAAAGAGTTCGAGCGCGAGGTCGTCCGTGCGTCGAATGTCTTCGGGGTCGCCCGACAGAGCCACCCAGCGGAAGGGCCCGCGCCCCTCGCAGAAGAGCGGGCGGATATACTCGGGCACGAAGCCCGGTATCTCGAACGCGTCTGTAACGCCCGCGTCGAACGCCTGCTTGCGTATGTTGTTGCCATAGTCGAACGCGACCGCGCCCGCGCGCTTCAATGCAAGCATCGCCTCGACGTGCCGCGCCATTGACTCCATCGAGCGCGCGACGTATCCGCGCGGGTCGGCGCGCCTCAACTCTTCGGCCTCTTCCAGAGAGAGCCCCGCAGGCACGTAGCCGTTCAAGGGGTCGTGCGCGCTCGTCTGGTCTGTGACCGCATCAACACGCACGCCGCGCCGGACTATCTCGGGCAGCACCTCGGCGCAGTTGCCGACGAGCCCGACCGAGACGGCGCGTTTCTGCTCGACGGCGTCAGCACAGATAGAGAGTGCTTCGTCTAAGTCGAGAGCCAGACGGTCGCAGTAGCCCGTGCGCACGCGGCGCTCGATGCGCTCGCGCTCGACCTCGACACCGAGGAAGACCGCGCCTCCCAACGTCGCGGCGAGTGGCTGCGCGCCGCCCATCCCGCCCATGCCGCCCGAGAGGATGAGACGGCCCGCAAGGTCGCCGCCGAAGTGCCGGTCGGCCATCGCGGCAAAGGTCTCGAACGTGCCCTGCACGATGCCTTGCGAGCCGATGTAAATCCACGACCCCGCGGTCATCTGCCCGTACATCATCAGCCCCCGGCGTTCGAGTTCGTGGAAGTGCTCCCAATTGGCCCACGCGCCGACGAGGTTCGAGTTGGCGATGAGCACGCGCGGCGCATACTCGTGCGTGCGAAAGACCGCGACGGGCTTGCCGGACTGTACGAGCAGCGTCTCGTCCGATCCGAGCGCGGTCAACTCGCGCACAATCGCATCGAACGCGGCCCAGTTGCGCGCGGCCTTCCCCGTCCCGCCGTAGACGACCAGCTCGTCGGGGCGCTCGGCCACCTCCGGGTCGAGGTTGTTCATCAGGCAACGAAGCGCCGCCTCTTGATGCCAGCCCTTGCAGTTGAGTTGCGCGCCGCGCGGTGCGCGGACGATTCTCGGTTGAGACATACGAAACTCAGTGTGTGCGCTTCTCCTGAATCCCGCGCACGACCTTCGTCACCATCCCACGTGGCATCATGCCTACGGCGCGCGCGACAAAGGCGTTGCGAAGGCCCGGAATAACGATTGTCTTTCCGGCGAGCATGCCTCGATAGCCAGCTTCGGCAACCTCGCGCGCGGTCATCGCGCCGCGGTCGAAGAGCTTTGAGTCTTGCATCCCCGCAGCCGCGACGAAGCCTGTCTCGGTAGGGCCGGGGCAGAGCGCGCTAACGCGGACGCCCATGCCTTCGCACTCGTTCGCCAGAGCCTCGGAGAATGAGAGCACGTAAGCCTTCGATGCGTAGTAGACGGCCATCAAAGGGCCGGGCTGGAACGCGGCGGTCGAGGCGACGTTGCAGACGTAGCCGCGCCGCCGCTCAATCATCGAGGGCAGGAAGAGCTTCGTCAGGTGCGTGAGTGCGACGATGTTGACTTGCAGCAGTTCAAGCTCGGACTTTAAATCGGTCTCGGCGAAGAGGCCGTAGCTGCCGAAGCCCGCGTTGTTGATGAGCGCGTCCACATGGATGCCCGCGCCGCGCACCTCTTCAAAGATTTCGCGCGGAGATTCGGCGCGCGAGAGGTCTGCCGCAAGCACGTGCGCCGCAACGCCGTGCCCATCCTGCAACTCAGAGGCGAGGCGCGAGAGCTTGTCGCGGCTGCGCGCGACGAGGATGAGGTCGTGCCCGTCGGCCGCGAACAGC
Organism: Acidobacteriota bacterium; assembly: GCA_032230645.1. GTDB lineage: Bacteria > Acidobacteriota > Blastocatellia > Pyrinomonadales > Pyrinomonadaceae > QHXN01. Next base: position 12,928 of record JAVXWN010000260.1, read on the forward strand.
CGCGCCATCTCCTCGCCGATGCCGCCCGAAGCACCCGTCACGAGCGCCATCATCTTCGTTTCGCTCATTGTTCCTCGCAATAGAAGGGATGAAGGACGAAGGAAATGCTGTCTTCACTTCCGTCTTCATCCTTCATCCCTTCACTCGTTCGTCCTGCCGGGCCAGAAGGCGTGGAGCCAGCGGCCGGGGGTGTTCTCTTGACTGATGATCTGTTCGAGTTCGCCGGCATCGAGCCAGATGCCGCCGCAGGTGTCGCAACGGTCGATGCTCACCTCGTCGAAGGCGTCCGCGTGGAGCTTCCCCGTGCAGCGCGGGCAACTCATCGTCACGGGCTCAAGCCCGCGCGTGCGCGCGTCCTCGCGTATCGCCTCGCGGAGCCGTTCGAGCGACTCCTTGTCCCTGCGCTTGAAATACTCCTCTTCGAGTCCCCTACGGCGTTCGTCGAAAATGTCTGACACTGACTTGTTCCTCCTGCGGTGTTTGCGCGACGCTGCGGCGGCCCCGGCCCCCGTCGGCCGGGGAGTCGGGCGTGGCGCTGATGACGGTTGATGACGGCCTATGTAATAGCAGAAAAGTTGGGCGGCGCGCCACCCGCCCGCGCCGCGCGGCTTGCGCCCGACGCCCTCTCTTCAATAAGCTTCACGGGCAAGAACAAACTTCCCCGAGAGTCGAGAGGCAAAGAATGACAATCGGCCCGCGCATGCGCGTGCTCCTCATCGCCGCGGTCGTCTTCGCCGCTCTCGCCACGCTCGTCTGGTCTCTGAGCTATCGTTACTGGTCTCAGCCCGTCACGCCGCTGCGGCCTCCCTCGGGGGACGCGGAGCGAATGCCGGAGCCCGCCGCGACGACGGAAGCGACGACGACGCCCCCGGTCGAGGCCACACCGCTCGCGCCTGCTTCAGAGCCCACGCCGTCGCAGCCTGCCGCATCGCCTTCGCCCGCGAACACGCCCGCGCCTGTCGCCTCGCCCACGACGACGAGCAACGTCTCGCCACAGGCACAAGGCGCGGCGGGTGATGCGCAGAGCGCGCTTGCCTCAATGCATCTGTTGATACCTGTGCAGGGCATCGCGTCGGGGCAGTTGCGGGACACCTTCAACGACGCGCGCAGCGAGGGGCGCGTTCACGACGCGATAGACATTATGGCGGCGCGCGGCGTGCCCGTTCTCGCCTCGGCCGACGGCCGCGTCGTCCGACTCTTCCAGAGCGTGAAGGGCGGCACGACCATCTATCAACTTGCCTCGGCCGACGAGCATCTAGTCTTCTACTATGCGCACCTTGAGCGTTACGCCGATGGACTCACGGAAGGCCACCTCGCGCGGCGCGGCGAGGTCATCGGCTACGTCGGCGATACGGGCAACGCCGGGCCCGGCAACACGCACCTCCACTTTCAAATCTATCGCGTCGCAGACCCCAAACACTTCTGGACGGGCGAGAACATCAACCCGTACCCGCTGCTTCGCGCGGCGCAGTGATAAGGTCGGAGGTCGGAGGTCAGTAGTTGAGAGTAACGCGCTGTCCTTATAAATCATGGTTGCCTCTGCGGCTGCCGCATTCAACTGACCTCTAACCTTCGACCTCTTCCGTGAACGATTTACGAAGGCGGCGACGTTCGCAAACGGTGCGCGTGCGTGGATTTTGAGAGGGAAAGTGTGGGAAGTCGCGTGTGGGAACGGGAGTTGCCACGTGTTGACGAAGGTTTCAGGCGTGTACTATCTCCGATTACAGAACGGGCGCGGCGGGTGGATGGAACCAACGACTCGGAACACGTCGGTGCTCATTCGGCCGTCAGCAATTCCGAGGAAGTCTTGACCAGAGGAGTCTTAAAAGATTGATGAGCATTGAAGTGTTGAAGATGATTTTTAAATCGCCGACGGCGCTCGTTGCCTCGGTAGTGTTGCTGCTGGCATCGTCGGGTTGCACAACGAATGCGCCGACGAACACCGCTGGCCCCGTCGCGCCGACTGCTTCGGCTTCGCCCGCGGCCACGGCTTCGCCCATCGCGTCGCCCACGCCGAGCGCCACGGCGACGGCAGCCAACCTGCCGGTGACGCTACCCGTGCTCGACGCGATGTTCGCCGACGAGTCGTTCGCGGGCGAGTTGAAGTCGAAGCTGCAACTGACGGACGAGCAGGTCACGCGTCTGCGTGAAATCGCGCGCGAAGAGACTGCGAAGCTGAGCGAGCAGGGGGCCGAATCGGGCACGACCAAAGATGCGACGCGACGCGCCTCTGAGAAGATCAAGTCCGTGGTCGGCGACGAAAAGGCGACCGCCTTCAACGCCTTCATCAGCGAGCGTTGGTCAGGTGGCGAGGGCGCGCTCGCCGCGAAGCCGAACGCGGTGCCGACCGACACGCGCATCGTCGTCAACGCGCCCGCCTACCGCATGGATGTCTTCGAAGGCGGCAAGCTCTTGAAGACCTACCGCGTCGGCATCGGCTACCCGGAGTTTCCTCTGCCGCAAGGCTTGCGCAAGGCCGACACCATCATCTTCAATCCGACTTGGACGCCGCCCGACGAGCCTTGGGTCAAGGGCAAGGTCAAGGCCGGAGAACGTGTCGAGGCCGGGAGCAAGCTCAACCCGCTCGGGCCCATCAAGATTCCCATCGGCCAGCCTTCGCTCATCCACGGCGGCAAGCGCCCCGCGCGGCTCGGCAACTTCGCCTCGCACGGATGCGTCGGTCTGACGGACGACATGGTTCGAGACTTCGCCGTCGTGCTCGCTACGGCGTCGGGCACGCAACTCAAACCCGAGGACGTTCTGAACTACGCCAAGACGCCCGACAAGACGCAGAGCGTCAAGCTCGCCGCACCCGTCCCCGTCGAGTTGCGCTATGAGACCATCGTCGTCGAAGACGGAAGGCTCCACATCTATCGCGACGTATACGACAAGGGCACCAACACCGAGGAGAATCTGCGGCGAGTGCTCGAAGCCTACGGCGTGAAGCTCGAAGACCTTTCGGAGCAAGAGCGCGCGCAGGTGTTGGACGCGCTTCATTTGATGGCGCGCGACGCCTACGGCAACCCGACCGAGGACGCCGCTGCAAGTCCGACCCCGACGCCTGCCGCGAAGGGGAAGGAGAAAGATAAAAAGAAGAGCGGGAGCGTCACCTACAGCGTCAAGGGGCAGAAGGAGGCCACCATTGACATCGCCGCGCTGAGCGGCAAGGGTTATCCCGCGCCCGTCAATCTCATGGGCGGGCCCGCGCCGCAGCAACAGTCGCCCGCCGCTTCGCCAAAGAAGAAAGCCGCTGGCCGCTAACAGCTAATCGCCGGGAGCGCAGGCACACTAGCCCGCCAAAGCGTGCGCGAGCACGCTTAACAATTAAGCGCCATCACT
>JAVXWN010000010.1:0-2707 GCA_032230645.1 Acidobacteriota bacterium
CGGCCTGCATCCGCATCTCTCCCGAAGAGCCTGACATTGAAAAGGTTGCGCCGGGCGATGCTCCGGGCCTGAAGGGTACGGGTCGAATCATCGCGCAGTGAAAATCCCCCGACATTAGTAGTTTAAACAAGGGTGACAGGGTTTCGAGAGCCCCTTTTACGCGTGCCTGTGTGGCCTCGTATCAAAAAGCCTTGTCTGTTGCCGTGCGGGCAAATATACTGCGGTAGGAGGATGGGCGAGGCTGTTTGGCCGCCTTCTCTCTTTGAGATACGGCCTAATCCCGACGGGCCGCCCGTTCGCTCACGCAGTCGAACCTTCCCTCCGTCCGCATCCTGAGTCCGAAGAATTGTGGCGCGACAGCTAATGGACAACACCACCCCTGCCCCAGAGGGTGCTGCCCAGAGAAAGACTTCCGCCGTGCTGCCACACGGCTGGGCGGAGGTGCAGGAAGGGCTCGCCGCGGCTTCGGGGCTTGCGCTCCTTCTGGTCGAAGGGCGACAGCCGCCCGCCTTAGCCGTCGCCAACAACAACTCTATCTGTCAGGCCTTTCAATCTTCGCCCGCTCACGCGCACCTCTGCCAGCCCGACTGCGGCGAGGCTTACGCGCGCGCAACCAGCGAGGGACATGTCGTTCATTACCGCTGCCATGCAGGGCTCTACTGCTTCACCGCGCCTGTCCACTTGGGCGGCGAAAAGCCGCTCGCGGTCATCGGCGGCCGAGCCTTCCTGCGCGTCGCAGACTATCGCGCGTTGGCCGAGCGCATACGCGCGGGCGACCTCGCAGACCTCCTCTCAGCAGACCTCTTCGCCAACGTCATCTTCGCTTCGCACCAAGACCTTGACGACCTCGCTGCCCGAGTAGCAGAGGCGGCCGAAGCGTTCGCAAAGTCTCGCGGTAAGAAGAGAGAGTCGCCGCCCGCCGCGCGAAACGAAGTCGGAGACGAGCCGCCTTCCGCCGGTACGGACGGCATTCCCGGCGAGCTTCTGGTCGAAGTCACGAGCGAAGCGAAGCCGCTCGCCACCACAAACGGTCATCACAAGGCGGAGTTGAAGGACGAGGCGAAGCCCGAAGTCGCCGAGGAGCAGACGCAAGAGGCAAACGCGAAGACGACTCGCGGTGTCGCCGACGCACAGGCTCCCTTGACCTCCGACGATAATCCTTTGACGGCTCCGCCGCGCATTCTTCATCCGGGCGGCACGCTCGAAGAGGCTTGCCGCCGGGCCGTCCGCACGCTCTCGGACGAGTACGGCATCGAATCGCTTGCGCTCCTGCTCCGCGCTGACGACAGCTTCTATCCGACATGCGTCACGGGGTTGTTCGAGAAGACGCCGCCGCATGTCGCGCTCAAGCCGAAGGAGATAAGACTTCTGCTCGCCGCCACGAAGGCCGACTCAATCGCCGTGCCCGCCGGAGGCCGCACCTCTTCAAAGCACGAAGACGCGGTCGAGCTTTTCCCGCTCATCGTCGGCGAAGAGATAAAGGGCGCGCTCCTTGTCGGCGACACGGACTTGAGCGACGAACAGCGCCGCGCGCTCGCCGCCTTCTGCCGCGACATCTCGATGCCGCTTGAGCTGAGCCGCCTGCGTGAAGAGCTTGAGCGCAGAGTCCGTGCGGCCACGCAGCTTCGCGCCTTCACCGAGGTCGTCAACTCCGCGCGCCCCGAGGATGCATACACGACAATTCTTCGCCACTCGGCCGAACTGCTCAAGGCCGAGCGCGGCTCGCTCCTTCTCTTCGACGAGCGCGCAGGCGAGCTTTCGGTTAAGGCCGCGGTCGGCCCCCGCGCCGAAGTGACGCGCGAGACACGCATGCGGCTCGGCGAGGGCGTTGCGGGAACAGTCCTGCGCGAGGGCAGACCCGCTGTTGTGCGCGACGTGTCGAAGGTCTCGGGCTGGCATCCCGCCTCGGCCGAGCGCAGCTACAAGACCAAGTCATTCATCAGCTATCCCATCGTCGTCGGCGGTCGCAAGGTCGGCGTGCTCAACATGACGGACAAGGCAGGCGGCGGTGCATACGACGAGTTCGATCTGGGTCTCCTCGACATGATTGCGCCGCAGATGGCGCTCGCGCTCGACCGCGTCGAGTGGCACAGCAAGGCCACGCAGTTTCAACTGCTTTCGATAACAGACCCGCTGACTGGTCTCGTCAACCGGCGCTATCTCGAAGAGCGTTTGCAGGAGGAGCTTGAGCGTTCCAAGCGCCACCGCTTCGCGATGAGCTTCATGATGGTGGACATCGACGACTTCAAGGCATACAACGACGCGCACGGGCATCAGGCGGGCGACCTTGCGCTTGAGATGACGGCGCAATGTTTGAAGACCGCGCTGCGCTCGGCCGACGTGGCGGCGCGTTATGGCGGCGAGGAGTTCAGCATCCTTCTGCCGCAGACCGGTGCGGCCGAAGCACTCGTCATCGGCGAACGCATCCGACGCCGCATCGAGCGCACGCAGTTTCCACACGGCAAGTCGCAGCCGCTCGGAGCCGTTACCGTCTCAATCGGCGTCTCGACATTCGGGCCGGGGCTCGACGCGCCCGTCGAGATCATCTACGCGGCCGATCAAGCGCTCTACTCCGCGAAGGCGCGCGGCAAGAACTGCATCGAGGCTTATCAACCAAAGAAGCCCGAGGGAGCGGAAGCGAAAGGGGACGACAGGAAGAAGGGGCGGGCTGACGCGCCCGACAAGAGTTGAGAGGAGATGCCCGTCA
>JAVXWN010000018.1:0-7864 GCA_032230645.1 Acidobacteriota bacterium
TTATGCCATTCTTTTTCACGTTCAGCGATGAACATCTCGGACAGGTGACCTCTTCGTAGCACATCAACTCGAAGATTAGCTTGTCCGAGTCTGTTTTTCATCGCAGCATCTCTTTTGAGACACGACCGTATTTCCTATATAGGTGACTTCATTTTGCTCAATCACTCGATTCAATAACTGATCAGACTCCTCTAAGACGGTTAGATTTTTTTTAGGCTGCTCTCGTAACAGGGAGCGTACAATGGCGAAAAAGCGTCGATAGTCTTCAAGTACTTTAGATTGAGTCTGAAGCCCCTCCTCCTTTAAAGGAAGCCACTTGTAGTCTCCGCCGAAATGAATAATCCCGCTGTCTGGATCGTTCCATCTTTTAATTTGAGAGTGTTCGAGCAGGAGTTTTTTAAGAGACGACTCCAGTTCTTCCGCCGACTCTTTCAGATTTTCAACAACGGTATTCATAAGAGATTCCATCGTTCAACAATCGCACCCAACGCTGCCCGTGTACATTGCCGCCAGCTGTTAATTCCAAGAGAGTAATCTACTGTTATCAAATATAGGGCGAGCAGTTCAAGCGCAGCATCCGGCACGCCCCTCTTGGGCCATGCATGCACCTGCTGCCAGCCGCTTCCTCTGAATCAAGCCCAATAGGTACGGTCGAGTGAGCGGAAGCCTATGGCCTCGGCCACATGCTGCGGGCGTATCTCTTCGGAGGGATCGAGGTCAGCGATGGTACGGCTGAGCTTCAGTATCCGGTCGTAGGCGCGGGCAGAAAGGCCCTGGCGCGTCATGGCCTGCTCCAATAGCCGCTCGCCTTCGGCATCGAGGCGACAGTGGCGGCGGATGAGGCGCGGACTCATCTGCGCGTTGGAGAAGACGTGTCCGCCGCGGAAGCGCTCTAGCTGGCGTGCCCGCGCCGCTACGACACGGGCGCGCACCTCGGCCGAAGTCTCGCCCTCGGGTGCGCCACTATCTGACAGTTCCTTGAAGCGGACGGCCGGCACATCGACATGGATGTCGATGCGGTCAAGGAGCGGTCCCGAGACGCGACCGACGTAACGCTGTATCTGCGGCGGCGTACAGCGGCATTCGCGCACAAGATCGTTGAAGAAGCCGCAGGGGCACGGGTTCATCGCGGCGGCGAGCATGAAGGAGGCCGGAAAGGTCAAAGTCATCGTCGCGCGGCTGATGGTCACGCGCCGGTCTTCGAGCGGCTGGCGCAGGACTTCGAGGACGGAGCGGTCGAACTCCGGCAGCTCATCGAGGAAGAGCACGCCGTGGTGCGCCAGAGAAACCTCGCCGGGGCGCGGCACGGACCCGCCGCCGACTAATCCTGCATTGCTGATTGTGTGGTGAGGGGCACGGAATGGCCGGCGTGTGACGAGGCCCGAGCGACCTGTGAGCCCCGCGACCGAGTGGATGCGCGTCAGCTCCAAAGCCGCCTCGAACTCCAACGGCGGCAAGATGGTCGGCAGCCGCTTCGCTAACATCGTTTTCCCCGAGCCAGGTGGACCGATGAGCAGTATGTTGTGCGAGCCGGCCGAGGCGACCTCAAGCGCCCGCTTGACGGCCTGCTGGCCGCGCACCTCCCGAAAGTCTACGTCGTAGGTTCCCGCCTCCGATAGCAGCTTCGCCTCGTCCACGCGCAGCGGGGCGGGGGCTTTCCCTGCTCGCAGGGCCGCGACCAACTCGACCGCTGTGCGCAACGTCGCCACCGGATACACATCTACTCCCGCGATAAAGGCCGCCTCGGCCGCGTTCTCTTCGGGCAGCAGTAAGCTCTTGATCCCCGCGTCGCGTGCACGGAGTGTAATGGGCAGCGCACCACGCACGGGCCGGACGCGACCATCGAGTGATAGTTCTCCGACCGAGAGCACCTCGGTCAAACTCTCCAACGCGCCGAGGTCGCCGTTGGCACCGAGGACGCCAAGCGCGATAGGGAGGTCAAAACTTGCCCCCTCCTTGCGTACGTCTGCGGGGGCTAGGTTGATGGTCGTCTTGTGGAATGGAAAGAAGAACGCGGAGTTGTTAACGGCGGCGCGGATGCGCTCGCGCGACTCGCGCACGGCGAGGTCAGGAAGGCCCACGATGGTCACGGAAGAGGGTGTCTCGGCCTCGCCCCGAGTGGGCGTCAGGTCAACCTCGATGTCTACAAGGTGTGCTTCGATGCCGTAGACGGCAGCAGACTGAGTGCGGAAGAGCATAGGCATACCAGCGTGTATGTGCGTATGAGGCGCTGGCGGTACGCCGTCGTCTGTTAATACTGGGGAGGCTCACTGCCTGTCTAGCTGACAACTATACAACAATTTAACTTGAGGAGTTGCAAAAATTGCTGTGAGTTGCACTGTATTTTATACAGTTGCATTAATTACTGTAATTCACACCACCGCCGATGAGCCCCGCGTCGCTGATGGTGTGATGCGGCGAGCGAAAAGGTCTTTCGGTGACGAGCCCCGAGCTTCCCGTGAGCCCCGCGACCGAGTGAATCTTCGTTAGCTCAAGCGCCGCCTCGAACTCAAGCGGCGGGAGAATGGTCGGCAGACGCTTCGCGAGCATCGTCTTGCCGGAGCCGGGCGGGCCGATGAGAAGGATGTTGTGCGAGCCAGCGCTGGCGACTTCGAGCGCGCGCTTGACGGCGAGTTGACCGCGCACCTCGCGAAAGTCAACATCGTAGCGGCCCGCGGCGGCCGAGAGCAGCTTCGCCTCGTCAACGCGCACGGGCTGCGGCCGTTGGCCTGAGCGGAGAGCGGCGACCAGCTCGACCGCCGCACGCAGAGTCGCAACGGCGAACACTTCCACGCCCGAGACGACCGCAGCCTCGGTCGCATTCTCTTCGGGCAGCATGAGGCTCTTGATGCCTGCATCGCGCGCGCGCAGCGCGACGGGCAGCGCACCGCGCACGGGGCGGACGCGACCGTCGAGCGACAACTCGCCGATTGAGAGCACGTCGGTCAATCCTTCGGCGTCGCCGAGGTCGCCGTTGGCCCCAAGGACGGCGAGCGCGATGGGGAGGTCGAAGCTCGCGCCCCCTTTGCGCACGTCGGCGGGCGCGAGGTTGATCGTCGTCTTGTGAAAGGGGAAGAAGAAGGCGCTGTTGTTAACGGCGGCGCGTATGCGTTCGCGCGACTCGCGCACGGCGAGGTCGGGCAGGCCGACGATGGTGATGGACGAGGGTGAGTCCGATTCACCGCGCGCTGGTGTGAGGTCTACCTCGATGTCAACGAGATTTGCGTCAATGCCGTAGACGGCTGCGGACTGTGTCCGGAAGAGCATATGCGTGCCAGCGAAAACGTGTTTGAGGCGCTGGCGGACGCCGTTGTTTGTGAAGCCGCGAGTTTAGAGATTGCGGTTCTGACCTGAAGGCGAAATGCGAACGAGCGCGCTTCTGGTTGTGACCGAAAGCGCGCTCGCCCTTCTGCTGTCAGCGCCCCTTCGACGGAAGGAGGGCGCGTCTTTCAACTCTTACCGGCGGCGGCGCACGGCCGGGGCTGGCGCAGCAGCGGCGGCGGGAGCACCGGCCTTCGCGGGGACTCTGATTAGTTGGCCACGCGCGAGCGGCGCATCCGTTGTCACACCGTTGAGCTTTGCAACCTCTTCGACCGAAGCGCCGTAGCGTGCCGCAACCTGCGCGACCGTTTCGCCGCCGCGTGCGGTGTAGCTGACGAGGCTCGTGCCCGCAGCCGAGCCGCCGCTGTTCGGGCGGTCGTAGGACTTGGCCGTGCGGACGAAGTTGCCGCCCGCAGGCACGACCAGCGTGCCGCCCTTCGAGAGGTCAACGCCCGCGTTCCACTGTTGAAGCGCCGAGGCGCTCACGCCCGCGCGTCCGGCAACCGCTTCCCAGCTATCGCCCGCCGCGGCCTGAACGACGCGCGCCATCTGATTGCGACGATCAACCGGAATGCGCTTGAGGAGCGCGACCAACTGGTGCCCGCGCTTTGGCGGAACTCTCAGCAGGAACGCTTCGCCCGGCGGCGTCAGGTCGCGCCGCAGTTCAGGGTTGAGACTGCGGATATAGTCCGTGCTTGTATCCGTGAGCGCCGCGATCAGGTTGAGGCTCGTCGCCGAAGGCACGCTCACCGTGTCGTATGCGAGCGGCGTCATCCGCTGGATGTTGCGGAAGCCGTACTTCTCGGGGTTCTTCGCAACGAGGATGACCGCGAGGATGTTCGGCACGTAGTTGCGCGTCTCCTGCGCGATGTAAGGGTAGATGGCCCAGAAGTCTTTGACGCCCGCGCGCGCAATCGCGCGGTCAACGTTGCCCTCGCCCGTGTTGTAGGCGGCCATCGCCAGTTCCCAGTTGCCGAAGCGGTCGTGGAGCCACTTGAGGTATCGCGCCGAAGCGCGCGTTGCCTTCTCGAAGCTGTTGCGCTCATCTACGTAAGCCGTCTGCCGTAACTGGAAGCGAGAGCCTGTGCCGGGGATGAACTGCCAGAGCCCCGAAGCGGCGGCCGACGAACGCGCGGTCGGACGCCATGCGCTCTCGACCTGTCCGAGCCAAACGATGTCTTCGGGCACGCCCTCTTCACGGAAAATCTTCCGCGCCATCGTCATGTACTGACCCGAGCGGCGCAAGCCCGTCTCCATCGTGCCGCGGCCGCGACCCTGATAATAGTTGATGAAGCCCTGAACGAGCGGATGCGGCTTGAAGCTGAAGTCGAGCGTGCTCTTGATCTCGTTTTCGAGATTCGCCACGTCCTCGGCCGAGACGTTCTTCTCCTTGTCATCAAGCTCTAACTTGCGCAGGTCGTCGAGCGGCGAAGGCTCGAACTTCTGTTCGACGAAGCCGACTTCGGCGGGCACGGGCTGCTGAGAGCCGCCCTGCTGCGCGACCGTGACGAAGGACGCGCCGTTCTGTGACGGCTGCTGCTGACCGGGAACGCCCTGCGGCACCTCGTAGCGATAGACGCGCTCGACCAACTCAAGATAGTAATGCTGGAGGCGCGGGTTCGAGCGCACGTCCATGCCCGACTCAAGAACGATGTCAACGGCCTTGTCGAACTCCTCGCGCGCGGCCTGTCGCTTCTGATCCTTGAGGTTCAACTCGCCGAGGCGGAAATGCTCTTCGGCACGTGCAACGATCTGCTGCACGCGCGGGTCTTCGCGCTCAACATCGCTGGGCGTGTTGCGTAGATATGATTGCGTGGAGACTTGCGCCCGGAGCGAGACGGAGGGGAGCAGGAGCGTCGAGAGCAGCGCGGCGTTCGCGACTAAGCGGGGGAGGCTCGTGTTTTTCAATCGTTGGTCTCCTTTGCGAGAGTAAAGCGAATCCACGATGGCACGCCCGCCTAAAGGAGCGCACGAGCGGTATCCACTAGAGAATTATACGGGACTTTCCAGACTCCGCGTCCGGAGAGACTCTGCGCGAAGGGCTCCCCTGAAAGGAAAGCAGAGCCCATCAAACCGCTCAGAGGCTAGCACACGCCCCGCGAGGTGTCAAACCCCTCCACCCGCATCTAATTGCAAATAAAAGGCGAAACGCACGAAGTTTCCCACTTTTTCGCGCTTCGTCGGGTGAGCATTTTTGATGCCCGACTATCTCCGCGCGTTGCGCCGCGACAAGCCAAAAGTAAGAAGGCAAAAAGCCAAAAGTGAAGATAAGAGAGAGCGTGCTTTTCATCATCAACAGACGGACGAAGAGCACGCTGTCTTTCATCTCCCCACGTTTGCCTTTTGTCTTAAACCCTCGGGGCTGCGGCCTGCGGCAGGCGCGGCGGGCGTGGGACGGAGGCGGCGGTCGTCGGCGACTTCTCCTTCAAAGCCTCGCGGAAGACATCGCGGACGTTCTCGACAAAGATGAACTGCATCTCGCCGAAAAGCTCCTTCGGAATCTCATCCATGTCGCGGCGGTTAAGGTGCGGCAGGATGACTTTGGTGACGCGTGCGCGGCGCGCGGCCAGCACCTTCTCCTTGACGCCGCCGACGGGGAGGACGTTGCCGCGCAAGGTTATCTCGCCCGTCATCGCCACGTCCTTGCGCACCGCGCGTTGCGAGAGCGAAGAGACCATCGCTGTCGCCAGCGTGATTCCCGCCGAAGGGCCGTCCTTCGGAATCGCGCCCTCGGGGATGTGTATGTGCATGTCGTACTTCTCGAAATCGTCTTCGGGAATTTCGAGTTCTTTGGCGCGCGACTTGGCATAGGAGTACGCGGCCTGCGCCGACTCGCGCATGACCTCACCGAGTTGTCCGGTCAGGACAAGTTGCCCCTTGCCCTTCATCCTCAGAGCCTCGATGAAGAGCACGTCGCCGCCCACGGCTGTCCAAGCGAGTCCCGTCGCGACGCCAATCTGATCCTTGCGAAGAATCTCTTCGGGGAAGGTCTTCGGCGCACCGAGATACTCGTGAATGTTCTTCGGCGTGACGCGCACCGCCTCGGACTTGCCTTCGGCGATGCGGCGCGCGACCTTGCGGCAGATGCGGCCAATCTCGCGCTCAAGCTGTCGGAGGCCCGCCTCCTGCGTGTACTGCTGGACGACGACCGAGAGCGCCCGCTTCGAGATGTGAAGATTCTTCGCCGTGATGCCATTCTCTTCGATCTGTTTGGGCAGCAGGTGTCGGCGTGCAATCTCCAACTTCTCCTCCTCGGTGTAGCCTGCGAGACGGATGATCTCCATGCGGTCGCGGAGCGCGGCCTGAACGGTGTCGAGCACGTTGGCCGTCGTCATGAACATCACGTTCGAGAGGTCGAAGGTGACGCCAAGATAGTTGTCGCGGAAAGAGTTGTTCTGCTCAGGGTCTAAGACTTCGAGCAGAGCCGACGAAGGGTCGCCGCGAAAGTCCGCGCCCACCTTGTCAATCTCGTCGAGCATGATGAGCGGGTTGTTCGTTCCCGCCTGCTGCAAGGCTTGAATTATTCGGCCCGGCATCGCGCCGACGTAGGTGCGTCGGTGGCCGCGTATCTCGGCCTCGTCGTGCAGCCCGCCCAGAGAGAGGCGGACGAACTTGCGGTCGAGCGCGCGCGCAATCGAACGCCCCAATGAAGTCTTGCCGACACCCGGCGGGCCGACGAGACACATGATCGAGCCCTTCGGCTTCTCCTTGAGCTTGCGCACGGCCAACGCTTCGACGATGCGGTCTTTAACTTTGTCGAGCCCGTAATGGTCTTCGTCAAGAATCTGCTGCGCCTTCAAGAGGTCGAGGTTGTCAGACGATGCCTTCGACCACGGCAGGTCGGTCATAATCTCCATCCAGTTCCGCAGCGTCGCCGTCTCGGCTGCGTCCGGGTGCATGCGCTCAAGCTTTTTCAACTGACGCAGAGCATCCTCTTCGGCGTGCTTGGGCATCGCGGAGGCTTCAATCTTCTCGCGGAACTGCGCGATCTCTTCGGCCAGCTCGTTGCCCTCACCCAACTCGGACTGGATGGCCTTCAACTGCTGTCGCAGGAAGAACTCGCGCTGCGAGCGGTCAATGTCGGCGCGCGCCTGCGTGTTGATCTCCTGCTGAACGGTGAGAACTTCGATCTCCTTGTTCAAGAGGTCGTTGACGCGGCGCAGGCGGACGGTCGTGTCGGCGATGTCCAAGACGGTCTGCGCGTCCTCGACCTTCAATTCAAGATTCGAGGCGGCGAGGTCAGCGAGTCGCCCCGCGTCGTCGAGTCCAGCGACGATAGCCATCACCTCGGGCGAGATGTTCTTGCCGAGGTTCGTGGCGCGCTCCATCGAAGCGCGAACGTTTCTCACCAGCGCCTCGACTTCGAGCGAGCGCTCGGGCACCGACGGCTCGGCGAGCGCGGTCAGACGCGCCTTCAGGTATTCGCCCGTGTCCTCGACCGTCTCCACGCTGGCGCGCGCGAGTCCCTGCACGAGTATGCGTATGCGCCCGTCGGGCAGCTTGAGCATGCGCATGATGACGGCCACCGTGCCCGTCGTGTAGA
>JAVXWN010000021.1:0-4189 GCA_032230645.1 Acidobacteriota bacterium
AACAAGTTCCGTGAGCGCGCAGCAGAGGCGCAGCGCATATTGAAGTCACGACTGACGCTCACTTCGATGACGCCGAACACGGCGTTCGTGACCATCGCCGCGCTCGAAGAGGGCTCTTCAAAGATTCACACGCTGAGCGTGCCGAAGGAGACATTCCTCTCGCGCGATACGGACGTGGTGCTGACGACGACACAAGGGATGAACGTGCGCTTGCAGGTCGTGCGGCCGAACTACGTCAACACGGCGGTCGTCATCTCTGAGGCCGCGACGGGCAGGCAGTTGACGCCGCTCGTCGTCGAGTATCCGATTGAAAAGTTCGGGCGCTTCCGCGAGATGGCCTACTACACTTCGGCGCACCCGGCGCTGCTCTCGCCCGAGGTGACGCGCCACGGGCAAGGGTACGTCCGCACGATGCTCGACCTCGCGTCGGGGCGGCTCAAGGCGAAGGGGCAGAACATCTCGCCCGAGATTGTGGACATCGCGGAGCGCCTCTGCGTCGTCGAGCACATTGACCACGACCGCTTTCGTCGTGAAGACCGGCGCACGCTCTACGAAGAGGTCTACGCGCTCTACTCGCTGAACGAGTTGGACACGTATCGCTACTCGGTGAGTTCGGCGGGCGCGGGCGGCATGGTGCAGATGATTGCTTCGACGTATCAGATGGTGAGAGAGACGCATCCCGGTGTCGGCCTCAACCCGGACTTCGTAGCGGGGATGCGCAATCACGGCAACGCGCTCGAAGCGATGCTGCTCTATATGCAGGACACCTGGAACGGGCTGGCGTTCAATCAGGATGTGATTGACGCGCTGGCTAACAAGACGGCGACGCGGGCCGAGTTGGCAGCCGCCGGTTACAACTCGAACCCCGCGCGGCTGCCGCTCTACCTGCGTCGCGGCGGTTCGGGCTGGCGCACGCTCATCCCGCGTGAGACACAGATGTACTTGCAGATTTATTCATCGCTCGAAGGGCTCGTCCAGTTCAAGAACCGTGGGAGCGACAAGCCTCTGCCGACCGCTCAGCCGCAGCCCGCACCCGCTACGACACAGCAGCAATGAAGTTGCGCCCGCGTGCGACGCGAAGATTAAAAACGGAGTTCGCGGAAGAAGTGAAGGGCGTGGAGAGAATCAACTCTCCACGCCCTTTGTGATTGTAACGACTGCCAGGATGGTTTCCGACTTCGCTACTTCCGCATCTCACGGTCGCTCAAGCGAGGCGCGATCCCAGTGGCCGAGGCTCGCGGCCGCTTCGTATGTGTCCTGTAGGAAACGTATGAGAGTTTGGTCGGGCTCGTCGGCGACGCGCACGGACTCGTAGGGAAGAACAAACTCTTTGAAGTCCGTGTTGTAGTGGGCCGATTCCTCGGGCCCGGCCTTGAACTCCTTGAAGCCTTCCGGCTCGGGGTAGGCATAGGAGTAGAAGATGGGCTCGGGCATCGCCTCGCCTCCGGGCCAGAAGCCCGCGCTTGAGACTTCGTGCGAGTATGCTTCGCGCGTGATCGAGTCGGCTACGCCGGGCGCGCCGGGATGCTCGGGCGCGCGCCGACCCGAAAAGCGCGTCACGGCGAGGTCAAAGCTGCCCCAGAAGAAATGCACGGGGCTGCACTTGCCCGTGAAGCCGGAGCGGAATTGTTGGAACACGCGCTCGGCCTGCGCCAGCGCGCGCCAGAATCGGTTGGCGTACTCCGCATCGTAAGACTTGTGTGTCTCGTTGCGCTCGAAGGGGATGGGGTTGGGGACTTCGACCGGCGTTGTCCAAATCTCAACGTCGAGCTTAAGCTCGCGCATCAAGGCGTTGAACTCGCGATAGAAGTCGGCGACCGTGCGCGGCGCGAGAGCCAACACGCGCGAGTCGCCTTCGCCCGTCTCTATCACCAGATGATGCGAGATGAAGTCGAAGTCTATCTGGAAGACGCGCTCGCCGTATGGCATCGAAGATGTGGTGAGGCCGCGCGCCGTGACGTAGAGCGGCACCTGCCACCAATGATTCACGTGCGGAGCCTGCGCGAGCCTGACCTTGCCGACAATCTGCGTCCACATGTGAAGCGTCGCGCACGTCTCGCGCCACTCCTCGAACGGCAGGGCGGGCCAAAGCTCTCGGGCATCGGATGGTTGTTTGGTCGTCATTGTTCGCTCCGGGTAGGTCGCGCAGTATAGCACGCCGACGCCGATGAGATTGAGGCCGACAAAAACATCTTGTCAGGGCGGCGCCGGTCTGCGATTATCTCTGGCCTCTGACCTCGCGTCGGGCCGGAGCGCCAAAGTCTTCAACGCGACCGTTCCGGCACGAACCCTCTCATGCACGTCACAAGCGAGCGCGAGCGACGACGTTTGTCGCCGCCGTCTCGGATGGGATCAAAAGACCCGTGCATCGAGTTCATCAATCATCGCCCTAGACACATCGGAGAAAGATATGCCCAACTCTCAAGACATCCTCTGGTTCAAACAACAGTTCCGCGACGAGGTCGAGGTCGCGGTGCAAAACACTCCTTTCACGCTCGACATGCTCGCGGCGCTCGCCTGTCAGGAGACGGGCGAAGTCTGGCCGCTGCTGCGCAGAGCAGCCAACCTCGACCGCGCGCGCATCCTTGAGTTGTGCGTCGGCGACACTCTTGACTCGAACAGGGGTCGCTCGGCCTTCCCCAAGACAAAGGCCGATCTGGTCGCCAAGCCGAACGGAGTCGAGATGTTCGGCATCGCGCGGCAAGGGCTCGTTGACATGGCGAAGTTCGTCCCGAGCTACAGGGGCGCGGCGTCCATGCCGAACAAGTTCTGTCACGGCTTCGGCATCTTCCAGTTCGACCTACAATTCTTTCTGACGGAGCCTGACTACTTCTTGCAGAAGCATTACGCAGACTTCAGCGAGTGCCTCGGTAAGTGCATTGGCGAGTTGCGTCGCGGGCTCAAGCGCGTTGGCTTTGAGGGCAAGGCGACGCTCACCGACTTTGAGATGGCGTGCGTAGCCATCGCCTACAACACAGGCGGCTTCAAGCCGAGCCGGGGGTTGAAGCAGGGCTTCAAGGACGGCAACGGCAAGTTCTACGGCGAAGCGTTCTTCGACTTCCTGCGTCTGGCGCACACGGTTGTTGTAGAGAGCGACACCACCACACCAGCGCCGACGCCCCCCGCGCCGCCCGAGCCGGGTGTTGCGCCGCTGCCCCCGCCCACCCCGGTCGAGGCCACCGGAAACATCTTCGAGGTTGACGTGCGTGACAGCCCGCTCAACCTGCGCGATAAACCCGACCAGACCAACAGCATCATCAAGGCGAAACTGCCTGACGGCCAACTCGTTCAAGCCGTCTCGAACAAGAAGGTCAACGGATTCCTTGAGGTCGAGACGAGTCTGCTCGGCGCGCACTTCCACGGCTTCGTCTTCGCCAAGTTCCTCAAGCCCGCGCCAAGCGTCGAGTCCGTGCCCGTGCCCGTGCCCGCGACCGCGGCCTCCGGCGCGCTCCCGGCCGTCTTCATGCCGCGCAAGGCAGGCGTTGTGACTCGCCGCGCCGACCCGGCCGGGCCGCACTCGCTCAACGAGCCGGGTCAGCCCGGCCGCAAGGGAACGACACCCGACGAGCTTCGCGCCGAGTTGGGTGCAATCATTGACTGGCTGGCTGTGGACAAGGCTTCAAACAAACGCTACCAGCCGCACGGCGGGACGACCTTCTGCAACATCTACACACACGATTACTGTAGCCTCGCGGGCATCTACTTGCCGCGCGTCTGGTGGTCGGCGGGCGCAATCGAGTTGCTCGCGCAGGGGCAGACGGTGCAGCCACTCTTAGGCAAGACGATTGACGAGCAGCGAGCCAACGATCTCTTCCGCTGGCTTCGCGACTTCGGCCTGCGCTTCGGCTGGCGTCAGACGAGCGAGTTGAGCAAGCTCCAGCAGGAAGTCAATCAGGGTGCCATCGGCATCATCGTCGCGCGCCGCACGGCCGACGGACTCTCGGGTCACATCACGGCCGTCGTCCCCGAGACGAACGACCAGACCGCGCGCCGCAACGCGCAGGGCGAAGTCATCGCCCCTGTGCAGAGTCAGGCCGGGGTGGTCAACTTCCGCCGCAGCACAGGCAAGCTCGACTGGTACAAGGACGCACGCTTCGCCGAGCATGCCTTCTGGCTCCACTCGTAAGGACGTTTGAAGCCGGGACGGCGCTTCGCCGTGTAATGTTGAGTTAGACGAAAGAGCGCGGGG
>JAVXWN010000023.1:0-41395 GCA_032230645.1 Acidobacteriota bacterium
GGGTCGGGCCACGCGCAGCCCGGACAATCGAACCCGTCCTTCTGATTGAGCTTCGAGAGCGTGCGCGCGCTACGCACGACTCCCATCTCGCGCACCGCGTGCTTCATCGAAGACCAGACCGCCGGTAGCCCGCCCGAAGAATCGGATGCGCCCTCGAACCCACCGCCCGTGAACTCTTCCGGCGGCTGCGCGCGCACGTGCGAACGCGTCGCGTCGTCGCGCGCGGGGCCATGCGGCGGCGGTGGCGGCAACGGATTGTCAGCGCGCGAAGGCTCTTCAACTTCCATGCGCGAATGATAGTGAGTCGGCTGCGCTGTCGCAGACTCTTCGGCCGCCTCGCCGCGCGCGGCCGAGGTATCGGCCCCGGTCTCTCTCGTCGCTCCCATATGTCTTCGGCTCCGTTCGGACAAGTTTACTACACGCGGATAAGATTCACGTTGTAATGACCGAAGGCACTGTGCTAGAGTCTCGGGCGTTCCAGCTCACAGGTCTTATTGCTCTTAAGCCCCACCACTCACATCAAGGCATTCTTTACCGTCACGTACCAAGGGCCGTCTTTCGTTGAACTGGCGCGGGCTCGATTTAAACGAACGCCGTCGGCGTGTGCCTGCCGTCATCGCGCCTTCGGCAGCGCGTTTCCACCCCGTAGCAATTTTCCGTCAGCCAACAAGCCTCGGAGGTTTCGCCAATGCCCAGTGGTAACAATCTCTCCGGCATCGAGCACATCGTCGTGCTCATGCTGGAAAATCGTTCGTTCGATCACATGCTCGGGTTTCTCTACACCGATGCTGGAAACAAATCGCCCTCCGGTCAGCCCTTTGAGGGACTCACCGGCAAGGAGACGAACCCGGACTCAAACGGCAAGCCCGTCACCGTCTTCCAGATTAAGGCTACCGACAAGAACGCCTACTTCATGCCGGGCGCAGACCCCGGCGAAGGTTACGCCGCCACCAACTCGGAGTTGTTCCAAAGCACGACCGCGCCCAACCCGCCGGTCGCCACCAATCAGGGCTTCGTCACAGACTTCGCCTACACGCTTGGCTGGCAATCGAAGGGCAAGGGCTGGTCAATCCTTCCCGGCACAGTCGCGCAGAACATCATGGGCTGCTTCACGCCCGCGATGCTGCCCGTGCTCTCTGGCCTCGCGCGCGGCTACGCCGTCTGCGACCAGTGGTATAGCTCCGCGCCGACCGAGACGATGCCCAACCGTGCCTTCGCCAACGCGGCCACCAGTCAGGGGCACATGAACGACGCCACCAAGTCGTTCACCGTGCCGAGCATCTTCGGCCTGATGAGCCAGCACAACGTGAGTTGGATTATCTACGGCTACGACTCGCCGCCGATGACGCGCCTGAACTTTCCCGACACGACCGCTGCCGACAAGTCGCACTTCGGACTCTTCAAGGACTTTCAAGCCGCTGCCGCCGCCGGGACGCTTCCCTCTTACAGCTTCGTCGAGCCCGAGTGGGGCACGACCGGCAACAGCCAGCACCCCAACTACGATGTTGCGCTCGGCGAGCAGTTGATTCACGACGTTTACTACGCGCTGCTCAATGGCAAGGCATGGAACCAGACGCTGCTCGTCGTCACCTACGACGAGCACGGCGGCCTCTATGATCACGTGGCGCCGCCGCAGGGCGCGACACCGCCCGACAGTGCATCCGGCGAGTATGGCTTCGACTTCAAACGCTTCGGCCTGCGCGTCCCGGCAGTTCTCATCTCGCCGCTCATCAAAGCCGGAACGGTCTTCCGCGTCCCCGCAGGCACGACGCCGCTCGACCACACCTCGATTCTAAAGACCGCGGAGAAGCGTTGGAATCTGCCCGCGCTGACGGCGCGCGACGGGGCCGCGCCCGACTTCGGCGACGTGCTCACGCTTTCGACCCCGCGCACAGACGACCCGCTCAAAGGCGTGGTCGTCCCCAAGTCGAGCGGCATGGGCCCGGCCCCGAGTCAGCCTTCACACTTGCAGCAGGTACACGCCGAGCTTGCATCGCAACTGCCCGTCAAGGACGAGGAGGGCAACGCGCATCCCTCCGAGACGCACGCGCTGCGCACGGGGGCCGACTACAAAGCCTACATCCGCGCGCGCACCGCAGCATGGGATGCACATCGCAGTGCGTCGGGTGGCGGCAAAAGCACGAAGACAGGTGGAGGGAAAAAGTCTTCGGGGAAGAAGTCTTCGACGAAAAAGAGCGGCGCGCGCCCCGCGTCGGCGAAGAAGAAGTCGAAGTCGAAGAAAAGATAGTTGCCCTAAGTTTTTAACCAGAGAGGCGGTCGCCGGGATCGCCGCCGCGTTGCAACACGCATAGCCAAAGGAGAAAGTTATGTCCCGCCAACGTAAGCCCGCTGCCATAGTCAAGCGTCTGCTGCTCTGTCTGGCCCTCGTGTCGTTCGGCTGCATAATCGTCGCGCGCTACGTCGGCGTGCGCAGGCAGGCAGCGGCCGCCGCTTCGGCCGCAACGCTCCCGGAGCCCGCACAGAAGCCGCCGCCGCAGCCGCCCTTCCCCAGCGCCAATCCGCAGTTCATCCCGCCGTCGAGCATCTACAGCGGGCCGCTCTTCGTGCTCAGTCAAGACTACCCCGTGCAGAAGCCCACCACCCCGCTCCCCGCCTTTCTCTCCTCCGACTTCAAGGCGGACTGGAAGGGCTACATGATGAAGGTGCGCGACTACTGCTTCGAGGGCAACACCGACGTTGACTTCCGCGTCGAGCACAACAAGACGCGCGCTTGGTACCACATGCCCTGGCAGGACTACGGCGCGCAGGGGCGTGAAGGCATCCACGGCTTGACCAAAGAGGCACAGGTGCAGAAGCAGCAGCTTGCTTCATCGCAAACTTACGTCAACGGGCAGACGGTCGCCGTCGGCTTCTTCAACGACCTCGGCGGCTACACCATCGGGCAGGTCTGGGCCGACCACATGAATCCCAACCCGAGCAAGAGCAGCAAGCCGAACGGCTTCCCCATCGGAACCGTCATCTTCAAGCTCCTGTTCGTAGATGTACCGCCCAATCAAGTGACGAGCCTCGCCAACCCGAAGCAGTGGCAGGCTTATGTAGATACCTGCTACCGGGCTCCGTGCAACCCGCAGAACCCGAGTGATACGAGCAACCCGCGCGAGCTCAAACAGGTCTCGCTCATCCAGATGGACATCGCCGTGCGCACGGCCGACCCGCAGGCTCCGACGGGCTGGCTCTTCGGCACCTTCCAGTACAACGGCGCGTTGGGCCACGCCGACGGCTGGGAGAACCTCATCCCCGTCGGCCTGATGTGGGGCAACGACATAACCAACAGGGGTGACAATCACACGCAGACCAGCTTCATCACTCCGCCCGACAAGACCGACATCAACCCGCAGCTTAAAGAGACCGTCATCAACACCGACGCGAACGAGTTGCCGCCCACGCACCTCGGTTGGAACGGCCGCCTGAACGGGCCTGTTGATAACCCCATCAGCTCATGCATGAGTTGTCACATGACGGCGCAGTTCCCGAGCTACGCGGCGCTCAGTCCGGCCTTCCTGCCCGGCCCTCCGCCGAAGCGCGGGAGCAACTACTGGATGAAGTGGTTCCAAGACATTGACTGCACCGTGCCCTTCGGCAACTACCTGCCTCCGAACGGCACGCCCGAGACGGGCATCAGTCCGTTATCCACTGACTTCAGCCTGCAACTCTCGATTTCGATCACGAACTTCTGCGCCGTCAACTCGACCGCCGCCATCTGTCCGCAGGCGGCCAACGAAGCGACCGACGCTTCGGACAAGGCCGCTAACATCCTCGGCGCGCGCCCCGCGAAGAAACGTTCGCTGACGAGCACACGTCCACACGTCGTCCAACCCATCGTCCGCGACGTGCCCGAGGCGCACCCGCACCCGAAATAAACCGGCGGCGCGGGCCGCTCGCCTGGCTATAAAAGTTAGGCCCGCTCCGGTCGCAATACTGCGACCGGAGCGGGCCTAACTTTTTTGTGGCGGGTGGCTAAAGCTCCGCGCCCGTGGCCTGCTCGCGGACGAAGCCAGCCTGCCTGTCGAGGAACTCGACCTGCACGAAAGGGATGCTCACGGTCTTGCCGTGGGCGTCCGTGCCGGTGGCCGTCTGGAACAGGTTGCCGTACTGCTTGACGAAGCCCTTGAACGCCGCCCCGTTCAGGTGCGCGAAGAAGGCGTTCATGTTCGTGTAAGCTTCGACGAAGAGGATTTCCGTGTCGGTGGGCGGCGGCAGCGAAGCCTGCGCCATGTCCGGCGTGTGGACGAGATACATGAGCGTGTCGGGCTCTGTGCTCAAGACCTCGCTCGCAAGAGCTTGAAGCGCGGCGACGGCCGCGGCCTGCTGTCCCTCTTTGACGTACCATCTGGCGATGAGTGTGACCATAAGTTTCCTTTGTCCTTACTTGAGGACTGTCTTGATGATGTTATCAACGGCCTTGAGCGTCGTCGCGGCGATGGTGAGCGTGGGGTTGGCCGTGCCGACGCTCGGGAAGACGCCGCTGCCGAGCATGAAGAGGTTCGAGTGGTCGTGCGACCGCTGGTTGGCGTCGCAGACCGACTGCTTCGGGTCGCTGCCCATCCGGTAAGTGCCCATGACGTGCCCCGCGCCGTTTAAGATGTACGGCTCGTCTTCGTAGAAGAAGAGGCTCGCGCTGCTCATGTTGGGCGAGGTGAAGTCGGTCGCGCCCATCTGCGCGAAGAGTTGAGCAGCGACCTTGCGCGCCGCCGCGTAGCCCGCGCGCGTGTAGGGGTCGAGGTCGTATGTAATCTCGGGGCGCGGGATGCCGAGGTTGTCGGTGTACTCTTTGGAAGGCACGATGCGGTTTGTCGAGAGCGGCATCTGCTCGACGAGCGAGCCGAAGCGGAACTGTCGTATGAAGAGGCCATTCAAGGTGCTTCGCAGCGTCGAGCCGAACTCGCCGCCCGCGACCAGAGAGTTGACGCTGCCCCACGGGTCGTTCATCGCCCAGTTCCAACCCTCGTTGCCGATCTCCATGCGAAACGGCGAATGCTCCTTGCGAAAGTCGCCGTCGCGCAAGCTCTCGATGCCGGAGGTCGAGAGCGGCCCGCGATAGGGCCAGATCGGCTCGGGCATCAGCGCCCAACTCAACTGCGTCGGGTGATCCATCAGGTTACGGCCCATCTGATCGCTTGAGTTGGCGACGCCATTGGGCAACTCATTCGTAGCCGAGTTCAAGAGAATCTTCGGCGTCTCGATGGCGTGCGCCGCCATGATGTAGATAGTGCCGCTGACGGTGCCCGTCTCGGTCGCGGGGCCGTTCGGCTCCGCGTACTTCTTGTAGTTGACGCCCGAGACGCGCCCCGTCTGCGTGTCAACGTTGAGCGAGTAGACGACGGTTTGGAACCAGAACTCAGCGCCCGCGTTCTGCGCCTTGCCAATGTGGATGGTGGCGTCGTACTTCGCCTGTATGGGACAGATGGGGATGCAGTTGGTGTTGCCCGCGCAGACTCTGCGTTCGTCGAAGGGAATCGAGTTGCGCGCCTGCGGCGTCGGGCTCACCGTCACCTGCTGTCCTTCTACAGTGAGGTTGCCGAGACGGCGTTCGATGACCTTGTCCTGATAGGCTTGCAGTATCTCGGGCATCGGGTACTGATAGGGCTGCGTCGGGTCGTCGGGACTCTGGAACTTGAGGCCGTGATACTGCTGATGCGCAACGTCGGCGGCGATGCCAATCTCCCACTCGGCGCGGCAGTACCAGTCCTGCAAGTCGTCGTAGCCGTAAGGCCAATCAACGCCGTGACCGTAAGTTGACTGAATCCGAAAGTCGTTCGGCAGCAGACGGAGCGAGGTTCCCATCCAGTGCCAAGTCGTCCCGCCGCCGACGCGCTCGTAAGTCGAGCTGAAGGGGAGCGGGCCGTTCTGCACGAGGTAGCCCGTGGGCGGACGCTCCTGCCACGCGCCGAGGTCGAGGACGACGGGGCGCGGGTCGTTCGTGATGTCCGCGTTGTTCGGGTAGGGCGACTCGGGCGTCTTCGCCATCGAGAGATAGAACCTCTCCATGTAGTCGCCGCGATTGGGCGGCACAGCCGGGCCGCCGTCGAGCACGAGCACGCGCTTGCCCGCCTGCGCCAGCTTGTAGGCGGCGAGTCCACCACAGATGCCTGCGCCGACGATGACGACATCATAGTTTGTTTGTTCGCTCATGCTGCGCTCCCTTCTTGAGAACCGCCACCCGTGGAGGCGTCCGGCTCGGGCGGGTCAGCCCAGTAGCCGTAGTGCATCTCGCTGTAGCCCATCGGGTGCGCCTGCATCGCATCCCACGCCAACCCCTTCGTGTATGCGTTCGACGAGACGACGGTGCCGGGCGAGAAGCCCGAGACCTGATCGCTTTCATAGCCGTCGTACCAGATTGACAGGTACCACATGCGTAGACAGTTGCGCGCAACGGGGCCCATTTTCGGGTCGGTGAGTATCTGCGCTTGCACCTGCCCGGGCTGCTCCGCGGGCGGAAGCTGTGCGATGGTTTGGTAGGTGTTGAGTAACTGCGTGACGAGCGAAGCGTCTACCTTCGACTGCAACATCTGTAGGTACTCGACCGCGACGGGCTGCGGGCTGAGCGGAGGGTTGAGGTCGGCCGGGTCGAAGCCGGTCAGGACGGCCGACAGGCCGACGAAGTTATCGAGGTCAGGATTGCTGCTCATTACTTTCCGCCTCCCTTCTTGTGCGCGCGCTCAAGCAGATATGTGAAGTCCGAGAACTTGCTGTTGGTCGTCGTCGCGTTGTTGTGACACATGATGCAACTCGAAGAGACGTTCGGCGTCTTACCTTGAATGTATGTTTCGAGCGTCGTGTTGGCGAGGAACACAGGCGCGGGCTCGCCCGCCGCCTTCGGGCCCGTCAGCGAGTTGTTCGGCTGCGTCGGCCACTGCGTGCTCACAAGCTCGTAGTATTGCCAGACCGAATCCTTATTGACGCCGCGCAGCCACCCCTGCCACTGCGCGTTGAGGGCCGCGGTCGCGTCGTCAATCGGGATGACGCGCGTGACCTGACTCCGCTGCTCGGGCGGGAGCACCGTGTTCGGATTCCAGGGGCGAGGTGGCGGTGTGTTGACCGGATACTTCGAGTTGGGGTCGAAGAAGTTTGCGCGCGTGCCCGGCGGCGCATCGTGACCGACGCGCACGTTGTCCACCTGCTCGAACGTAGACCAGACCCATTGCGGAGCCGAGCCGGTCTTGTGCGCGATGTGGAAGCCGACGAGCCCCATCGTCTTCAACTCGCAGGAGGGCGGCGTGGGCGGGTTGTCCGAGGCGCGCGTGTAGACGTATGCCTGCACCTTGTGGAAGCGGCCGGGCACGTCGCCCTGCGCGGGGTCAATCACCTTCCACGCGGCCTTGATGACGATTGCGCCGACGGGCGCGCTATCGCTCGGCTGCTTCGGGTTCACGCCCGAGGGGAACTTAACCATCTGCGTGAACGCCTGCTGCCCCTCTTTGTTGTAGAGCGTGTTCTGGACGATGTAGTCGAAGGTGTCGCGGTTGATGCGAATCTCGTAGCGTGCGTAGCGGCCGTTCTGCTGGTCTACGAGCGGGCCCGTGTTGAAGGGCTGACCCGTGGCGTCGAGCACGTCGTCGGAGACCTTCTGCGTCATCTGTATCAACTTGGCGTCGGCGGGGCCGATGTTGCGACACTGCTCGGGCAGTTGTTGCTGTCCCCACGGCGCGGGCGCTGCGCCGTCGGGGAGGAAGACTTCGTAAGGTTCCTTGTAACTGTCCCAGACGACCTTGGCGTCTCCATCTGCGCCGAGCACCTTAGCGGGGTCGGCCGAGCCGTCGGGGAGTGAGGGCCAGTTGAGTGCGACGAACGACTGCCAAGAGAACACGTCGAAGTCGTGCTGGATGGCTTGAAGCGTCTGCGGGTTGTCGCTGAAGTTCGCGTCGTGCGGAATCGCGGCGTTGAGCGTTCCGGGGGGCGGCGCGGCAACTGCATCAGAGACGGCCGCAGCCGTAGCCGCGGGCTGCGGCGTCGGACTCGCTTCGGGTGTCGAAGGGCCCGTCACTTTGCAGCCGCCGCCCGAGCAGGCGAGAGCGGCCATAATGATCGCGCTGATCGTTCGTCGAGAGAGGCGCATCTTGTTTTCTCCTTCTTGCGCGGCGGGCGAGGGCTGCTTGTCCGGTAGACGAGACGGCTCCCGACTGCGGAAGTCCGGTAAGAGAGCTTCTGAAATTTTCTGCGTGCGATGTTAAGGCGACGAAGTCCGCGCCTCACGTAAGTGAGATTGAAGGCACCGGCAAATTCATCCTAAGTTGCGCGCGAATCCTACACCCCATCCCACAACGCGTCAACATTTAATGTCAGGCGCGGGACAGTGCGGCGGCCGTGTGCATGGCTTGATACATTTAGCTGTCTACGTGGCGGTTAAATGCGCGAAGGCCGCGCCCTCCGACCCCGAATGGCACCGGGATTGAATGGCTAAAGGCATAGTACCTTTTCACGTATGGTTATAGTTCAAAGGGTGCGGCAGAACCGAGGATAACAGGAGGACACATGAACGCTTTTCAACTGCTGAAGGAAGACCACCAGAAGGTCTCAGGCTTATTCCAACAGATCGAGCCGACGACCGAGCGCGCCGAGAAGACGCGCACCGAGCTGTTCACGCAGCTCAAGCAGGAGCTTGAGGTACACGCGAAGATCGAAGAGACAATCTTCTACCCGGCCATCAAGCAGGCCGCCGAGACGCGCGCCATCGTGCTCGAAGGCTTCGAGGAGCATCACGTCATCAAGATGCTCTTGAAGGAGCTTGACTCGATGCCCGTTGACACCGAGCAGTGGACTGCGAAGGTCAAGGTGCTTAAGGAGAACGTCGAGCATCACGTCGAAGAGGAAGAGGGCGAGATGTTCCAGAAGGCGCGCGAGGTGCTGAGCGAGGATGACATCAACCGCCTCGGCACGGAGATGGAAGAGTTGAAGAAGCAGCTCCAGCAACAGATCAAAGCCGCCGGAGCCTGAGCGACAGCGATAGAATTAACCGCAAAGACACAGAGGCACGGCTAATTGCTTTAGCCGTGCCTCTGTGTCTTTGTGGTTAACCTTTTTCTAAAGCTTGCCCGCTTCGTCCTCAAGCACACGGCTCGCCTTCAGTATCAGCACGCACGAAATCCCTTGCGTAATCTCGCCGTCCATCACCATGCGCACGGCCTCCGCGAATTTGACCTTGACGGGTTGCAGATTCTCCGTGCTCTCCATGTTCGTCTCGCCGAAGCGCAGGCGGCGCGCGAGGAAGATGTGCGCGGGCGAGAAGACCTGCGAGGTGATGGCGTCTACGAGCCCGAGGTCTGTCAACTCGTCGGCCTCCGCGCCAAGCTCCTCTTTCAACTCGCGGCGCGCGGCCTCGCATGGCTCCTCGCCCTCTTCAGTCCCGCCCTGCACGACCTCGACGCACTCATGGCCGACCGCGTAGCGAAACGTCTTGACCAGATGAGCGAAGCCTTCACCGTCGAGCGCGAGCACCGCCACGCCCGGCTTCATCCTCATCGTCGCGCGCCGCCCCGGCTTGCCGTCAGGGCCCGACACTTCGTCCACCCACACCTCCGCGAACTCGTCCGCATAGAGACGCTCGGACGACTTGATAGTCCAGTGCCCGTACTTTCTCTCCATGAACCCTCCTTGAAAAAAAAGACTCCGCAATCATGACTCTGAAGACTTGCGGTTCGCGCAATCATAACGCGCCGTCGCTCGCTTTGTCCGCACTCTATTTTTACTTTCGTCCCTCATTTGATAGATTCTCTGCTGAACTTCAATCCGATTAAATTTTAAGGAGCGGGCAGCGGTATGAGCCTGATAGATTCCGTACACGCGCGCGAGATTCTGGACTCGCGCGGCAATCCGACCGTCGAGGCAGAGGTTTATCTCGTGAGCGGCGAAGTGGGGCGCGCGGCCGTCCCCTCGGGCGCATCCACGGGCGAGCACGAAGCGGTCGAGCTTCGCGACGGAGACCGCAAGCGTTACGGCGGCAAGGGCACCACGCGCGCCGTCGAGAACGTCAACGACCAGATTGCGCGCGAGGTCGAAGGGCTCGACTCGCTCGATCAGGCAGAGGTTGACTCGGTGTTGATTGCGCTCGACGGCACGAAGAACAAGTCGAATCTCGGGGCCAACGCGATGCTCGCCGTCTCGCTTGCCACGGCGCGCGCGGCTGCGGCCTATCTCGAACTACCGCTCTATCGCTATCTCGGCGGCGTCAACGCGCGCACGCTTCCCCTGCCGATGATGAACATCCTCAACGGCGGCGCGCACGCCGACAACAACGTGGACTTTCAAGAGTTCATGATCGTGCCCGTCGGCGCGGAAACTTTCAAAGAGGCGCTGCGCACGGGCGCGGAGATTTTCCACTCGCTCAAGAGCGTTTTGAAGAAGCGCGGCTACTCGACCGGCGTCGGCGACGAGGGCGGCTTCGCGCCTAATCTCCGCTCGAACGAAGAGGCAATCGAGACGATACTCGAAGCAGCCACGCAGGCGGGCTACAACTTGGGCGCGGGTGTGATGCTCGCCTTAGACCCTGCGGCGAGCGAGTTCTACGACGGCAAAAATTATGTCTTCAAGAAGTCGGACGGGCGCAAGCTTTCGAGCGCCGAGATGGTCGCCTACTGGAAGAGTTGGGCCGCGCAGTATCCCATCATCTCGATTGAAGACGGCATGGCCGAGAACGACTGGGGCGGCTGGAAGCTTTTGACCGACGAGATGGGCTCGCGCGTGCAACTCGTCGGCGACGACCTCTTCGTCACCAACACCGAGTTCCTGAGAAAAGGCATCGAGCTTGGAGTCGCCAACTCGATTCTGATTAAGGTCAACCAGATCGGCACGCTCACCGAGACGCTCGACTGCATCGAGATGGCGCGAAACTCCGGCCGCACCGCCATCATCTCGCACCGCTCGGGCGAGACCGAAGACACCTTCATCGCAGACCTCGCGGTCGCCACCAACGCGGGACAGATCAAGACCGGCTCGCTCTCGCGCACCGACCGCGTCGCCAAGTACAACCAACTGCTTCGCATCGAAGAAGACCTCCGCGACGCCGCGCGCTTTCCCGGTCTCTCGGCCTTCTATCAACTCGAACGCCCCGCGCCCGAGACCGCGAAGCCCGCTGTTGCGCGGCGTCCCATGCGGAAGCGCGCGGCCAAGGGTTAAGGATTCGAGCACCCGAGTTAAAAGGGCGGCGAGACAATCGCCCTCATCCTTCGCTCACACGCGGCAGGACTCGCCCTTCCCCGCACGTTCCGCGCGCCCTGCCCGACTCGCTCGCCGCTGCCGCCGCGACCGTAAAAAACTCGCGGTGCGTAGTGCTTCATTTGTCCCGGAGGAACCGAGATGATGTCGGAGAATCAACTGCAAGCGCCTTCGTCCGCCAACCGGATGCGGCGTTGGATGCGCAACGCAAAGCTGGTCGCGATAATCTTCGGGGTGCAAGCTCTCGTCGGAGTCGTGCTGCTGCTCGTCGGCGCGAATCGGACGGCGGCGCACGCCGAAGGGTTCTTTGCCGCAGGCATCATCGTGACGATCACGGGCGCGGCGGGCGTCCTCGTCGGAGTGCTCACGTACTTCAACGCGCGGACGCTGGCGCGACAGATGGACGAGATGCTTTCGGGTCAGACGCTTCTTGCGCGCTGGCCGCTCACGCCCTCCGAGTGGGAACTCTTCGCCGCGCGCGAGTCGGTGCGCGCACGCCGTCGCGCTCGAATACTCTTCCCCGCTCTACTCATTCCGCTCGCCGCGCTCCTCTGCTGGCCGTTCCTGCGCGGCGGCATACAGAGGGCGGGCGCAGTTGTGTTGATACCGGTCGCCGTGCTGGCGTTCGTCGCGTTCGTTCTGTGGCTCGTGCTGTTCATGCCCGTCCGTCACCTGCGCGCGGCTTCGGGCGACGTGTGCGTCTCGCGCGACGGAGTGTTGATGTGCGGTAGGTTCACAAGCTGGCACATGATGGGCGGGCGTCTGACGAACGTTAAATATGAAGAGGGCGCTCCGGCCGTGGTCGAGTTCGGTTGGATGCAGCCGGGCGCGGGCAATCGCGGCTCGGCCGCGCCGAAGAGCGTGCGCGTGCCCGTCGCTGCCGGGCGAGAAGACGAGGCGCGTCGTCTGGTTGCATCATTCAACACGTAGAAGTAGGCTAAGGGCATTCATACAATTTCATTCACGGGGGACAGGTTTTGCTCAACCAGAAAGGCCCGCTCGCGCTCATCATCCTCGACGGCTTCGGTCACAGCACCGTGCGCGAGGGTAACGCCGTCGCGCTCGCGCGGATGCCCTTCTACGACGAGATACGCGAACGTTACCCGCACACTCTCATCGAAGCCTCGGGCACATGCGTCGGCCTGCCCGCGCGCGTCATGGGCAACTCCGAGGTCGGTCATCTCAACATGGGCGCGGGCCGGGTCATCATGACGGACATCCGCCGTATTGATTATTCAATCGAGACCGGCGAGTTCTTCTCCAACGCGGCCTTCGTCAACGCGATGGAGAATGCGAAGCAGCGCGGCGGCGCACTCCACCTGATGGGGCTCCTCTCCGACGGGCTCGTCCACTCATCGCAGCAGCATCTCTACGCGCTGCTCCGCATGGCGAAGGAGCGCGGCGTCACACGCGCATACGTTCACTGCTTTCTCGACGGGCGCGACACGCCACCCTCGTCCGCGCTCCTCTATGTGGAAGCCTTGCAGGATAAGATAGCCGAGATGTCTTTCGGCGAGATTGCCACGGTCTGCGGTCGCTACTACGCGATGGACAGGGACAAGCGTTGGGAGAGGACTGAGCGCGCTTATCGTCTGCTCGTCCGCGCCGAGGGCGAGCGCGCCGAAGACGCGGTTGCGGCAGTCCGCCATTCATACGAGCGCGGCGTCACGGACGAGTTCGTCGAGCCCGTCTCAATCACGCGCGCCGACGGCTCGCCCGTCGCGACGATTAAGGACGGCGACTCCTGCATCTTCTTCAACTTTCGCGCCGACCGCGCGCGACAACTCACGCGCTCTCTCGCCGTCGAAGGCTTCGACGGCTTCGCGGTGCCCGACAGACCCGAGATTGACTATGTCTGCTTCACGCTCTACGACCAGACCTTCGATCTGCCCATCGCCTTCCCGCAACTCAGGCACAAGAACATTCTTGCAGAGGTCTTTGCCGCCGCGGGCGTGCGCAACTATCGCCTCGCCGAGACGGAGAAGTACGCGCACGTTACATACTTCTTCAACGGCGGCACCGAGCTTGAATATCCTTCGGAGCGGAGGTTTCTCGTTCCCTCGCCAAAGGTCGCGACGTATGACCTGATGCCCGAGATGTCCGCCTTCAAAGTCACCGAGAAAATCCTGCGCGGCATCGACGAGCGAGAGACCGACCTCTTCATCGTCAACTTCGCAAACCCCGACATGGTCGGCCACACCGGCAACCTCGCAAAGACAATCGAGGCCGTCCAATACGTTGACACTTGCATCGGCTGGATTACGAAGGCGCTACGCACGGCACGTGGTCGCTGCCTCATCACCGCCGACCACGGCAACTGCGAACAGATGATTGACCCCTCGACGGGACAACCGCATACGGCGCACACAACCAACCCCGTCCCCTTTCACCTGATTGACGAAGACTCGCGCGGCGTGAAGCTGCGCGACGACGGCGCGCTCGAAGACGTGGCTCCAACCATCCTCGGACTGCTCGGGCTAGGCCAGCCCGAAGAGATGACCGGGCGCGATTTGCGTGAGCTTCAAGGCTGAGTTCCGACATTCCACAAGAGGCCGATAGCGCGGGAATTTGAGATGAACAAAAACAGAACCCTTTTCATCGCCGCGGTCGCGGCCATCTGCATATTTATCATCATGAGCGTCGTCGTGATGCGCTACGTCGGCGTGCGCTCGCCGGAGAATTTGCCCAAGCGAGGCGCACCACCCGCGCCCACACGTCCGACCGCGAGCCTCAACTCCGCGCTCGGCTCGCCGAGCGGCGCGACCGACGATGCCTCGAACAAGAACAACTACCTGCTGGTCAAGCCGCAGTACACGCTCTCTTACAACAACGACAAGGGCGAGCCGAACTGGGTGAGCTGGCATCTGGAGGCTGCGGACATCGGCGACGTGGAGCGACAGAATAACTTCCACCCCGAAGCCGCGCTCCCCGCCGGATTCAAGCACGTCACGCCTGATGACTACACGGGCACGGGCTTCGACCGCGGCCACGTCTGTAACTCGAAGGACAGGACGAAGACCGAAGCCGACAACTCAGAGACCTTCAGCATGGCGAACATGCTGCCGCAGACGCCTGACCTCAACCGCCACGTCTGGGAATCTCTTGAGTCATACTCGCGCACGCTGGCGCAGCAGGGCAGCCAACTCTTTATCGTCGCCGGTGGCTACGGCTCCGCGAAGACGATTGGCAAGACGAACAAGGTCAACGTGCCTACGAACTGCTGGAAGATCATTCTCGTCCTGCCCGCGGGGCGCGACATCTCGCAGGCCGACAAGAACGCGCGCGTCATCGCCGTTGACATGCCCAACACTTCGGGTATCGCGCTTGACTCATGGCAGAAGTACACGACCACCGTCAGCGACATCGAGCAGAAGACCGGCTATCACTTCTTCACAGACCTTCCGCCGGACGTACAAAACGCGCTCAAGTCGAAGAAGGATTCGGGCAAGCAGTAAAGAGGGCTCTCTAAGTCTCGACCACCTTTGTCTTCAAGCCCGCGAGGCTGCCGGAGGCCGTCTTGCCGATGACGTAAACGTCCGCCTCCTCGTCGCCTACTTTATAGACCTGAAGCTCGCTGAGGTGATCCTTCAAATATTTGACGAGCGCCTGAAATTTCTTGATGCGCCCGAGCGCCTCCGCGTCCTGCCCGTCTTGCTCCTGCGTCGCCGTGCCGAAGAACGAGTCGAAATCAATGGTGTTCGCTGCGCCGCCCTTCGGCACTGACATGATGTCTTGCGGTGAGGGCGGCTTATCGCCTTTGGCAGCGCGCATGAAAGGCTCAAGGGGATAATCCGACTCGCTCTGAAACATCAACCCATGTGTCAGCCACTTCAGGTCGTGCAGCACGGCCGCGTCGCTCTTGCTCATTAAAGACTCCCTCCATCTGCCCTGTTTGAAAGCTTCGTGTCGCTCCTTCATACTATCAACGCGCCCGGAAGACAATCAGGCAGAGCGCGACCCACATGGATTCAAAGACCATACCCGTGAACAGCTTCGACCCGCGCAACATCCTCGTCATAGACTTCGGCCAGTTGGGCGACGTGATACTGAGCCTGCCCGCGCTCGCGGCCGTGAGGCACAGGTTCCCGCGCGCGCACGTGACGGTGGCGGTCGGCGGCGCGGCCGCGGCAATCGTCGAGATGGCGGGCGTGGCCGACGAAGCTCTCGCCGTAGACCGCGTGGCGCTGCGCGACGGGCCGAAGCATCTCTCCGTGTGGCAGATCGGGAAGCTCGTGTTGGAGGTGCGTCGGCGCAAGTTCGACTTCGTCATTGACCTGCACAGCCTTTCGGAGACGAACCTGCTCGGCTTCCTCTCGGGCGCGGGTCGAAGGCTTTACGCGCGACGACCGGGGCGCTCGCTCGACTACCTCGCGAACTTTCGCCCTCAGCCGCCATCGGAAGACCGCTCGAAGCACGCCATCGAACGCTACCTCGATGTCGTGTCGCCGCTCGGCGTTGGCGACGTGTCGCGCGTGCCGCGCCTTGCCGTGAGCGAAGAGGATGGGCGCGCGGTCGAAGAGCTTTTGCGTAAGGCTAAGGCGGGCGGCAAGACACGGGGCGCGAGAAAGGCGAGCGACAACGACGAAGCACCGCTCGTAGGTATCTTCCCCGGCGCGGGACACCCGAGCCGCCGCTGGCCCATCGAACGCTTCGCCGAGCTTGCGTGGATGCTTGAGCGTAACGACGAGGTGCGCTCAGTCCTCTTCGCGGGGCCCGAGGAGCGACAGCTTGTGCGCGAAGCGCGGACGAAGTTTCCGCCCTCCACACTCGTCCTCGACCGGCTGACCGTGCCGCAACTGGCCGCCGCCGCCGCACGAGTCTCCGTCTTCGTCTCGAACGACACGGGCCCCATGCACATCGCCGCAGCCGTGGGCACACCTGTCGTCATCCTCATGCAGCATCACCCGATGTTCAATTGCTATATCCCGCCGGGCGAGCGCCACCGCGTCGTCGCCGCGCGAACCATCGAAGAGATAAGCGTTGACCTTGCATATACGGCTGCGCGCTCCGCCTTCACGACCGAGCGCGCCTCCTCGCTCTTCTCCGGCTGACGCAGTTGGCCCGGTGCTCGGCCCGCCCGAAGTCGAAAGTTACAGTCAGAACATCAAAGCAGACTTCGGTTTGGCAAATGTTTTTGTTGGACAAACAATGTTCAGTATGTATAATAATGTCGCTGTCCGTGCCCTTCACGGGCGGCGAGCGCCCGGCGGGCGCTCATTATTAAGGGTTTTTCGTAGAAGCGTCGAAGGGGACTTAAACGTTGCGGCTTCTACGGCTTGCAAGTCAGCCTGACACTCACGCCCCAAGCCTTTTAAAAGGACGCGAACCTCAAAAATCTGTCGGGCTTTCTCTAAAGCGGAGCGTCCACGGGAGCCTTCCGACTGTTTCGGGGCTGCCGTTTGGGACGGCCTCAAAGAGCGAATTTCGTTTCCCGACGCCGCCCCGGCGATAGGTCAATACGGACACAAGACCCCGCATCCGCCCGCCTGATGGTTCTAACCGAGTTGCCCACACATAGTTCAGGAGTGAACGTCATGTCGAAACGAACGAGCCTGACCCTGCTGCTGGTTCTTCTTCTCTCCAACGCCGCCGGTGCTTCCGCGCGGTCGCTTCTTTCGCGCGCGGCCTTTCTTATTCATCCTGCTCACGCGCTGCGGGAAGGGTCGAGCGAGCGCGAGCAGGATGGGCTCGCGGGGCCCGTGCGGCGTGTGAAGACCGAGACGGCGAAGATCAGCGTCAAGAACGGTAAGCCCGTCGAGGGCGCGCGCGCCGTTCTTGAGACGACGACCTACGACCAGAAGGGCAACCGCGTTGACAACGCGTACTTCCTCGCCGCGGGCGGCTCGCTCACGGGCAAGGAGGTCTACAAGTACGACGAGCGCGGCAACATCATCGAGATGACGCTGCACAACGACGACGGCACGCTCCTCGCCAAAGAGGTCTACACCTACGAGCTTGACGCGCTCGGCAACTGGGTGAAGATGACGACCGCAGTGGCGGTCATCGAGGGCGGCAAAGTCACCTTCGAGCCTTCGGAGGTGACATACCGAACGATCTCATACTATCTGGACGACTCGGTGATGGCGAAGATGTCGCAGCCGCAGCCCGCCGCCGCGCAAGACTCAACACATGCCGCTGCCGCTGCTCAAACGCAGGTCGCGCAGCCTCAGCCTGTCGCGAACACGCAGACGAGCACGACGGCGCAGACTAAGCCTCAGACGCCCGCGCTCGATGCCGCGAAGCAGTCCACAGCAAGTGCGGCCCCCGCGCACAACACGGCCGCGCCTCTGCTCGTCGCTTCACTTGATAAGGGTGCGCTGACGGCTCCGGGCGTGCCCGCTCCGGTCGCTACCAACTCGAACGCCTCGGCAGCGACGGGCGGCCCTGCGGTCAAGGCTGACGGCGAGGCACCGGCAGTAATCCCCGTGCGGACGGGGCCGCTCAAGCCCATCTCGGGCGGCATCCTGAACGGCAGGGCCTTGAGCCTGCCCGCGCCCGCTTACCCGGACGTTGCAAAGCGCGCACACACGAGCGGCACGGTCGAGGTCGAGGTCGTCATTGATACCAACGGCAAGGTAATCTCGGCGAAGGCCGTGCGCGGCCCATCGCTCTTGCAGCAGGCGGCCGAGATGGCGGCGCGGCTCGCCAAGTTCACGCCGACGCTTCTCTCGGGTCAGCCGATGAAGGTCGCAGGTGTCATCACCTACAACTTCAGCTTGCAGCAGTAGGGCGCGCGGCGAGCGCCGGGGCGGCTTCACCTGTCTTAAGTCCGGCTCGACGCGCCGCCGCAGCCCCGACTCCCTTTTGAAGCCCCTCCCGCACATCACGCCGCCGGGCGAGAAGACATCCTAAGCCCCATATCGAAACGAGGAATCATCCATGGCACTTACCGGACAGTTGAGCGACATGTCGCTTGCCGAGCTGATCGAGTTCTTCTGCAACCAGCGCAAGACGGGACGGCTCAAGATAGACTACCCGCGCGGCCACAGCGTCTTCTTCATCAAGGAGGGCGAGTTGGTTGACGCGCGTGTGGGCACGCTCTCCGGCCCCGAAGCCGTCTACTTCTCGCTGACGCTGCCGAACGCGGCCTTCGACTTCAGCCCTGACGTGCAGGCCACACGCCGCACGATTGAAGGCGCATGGACGCAGGTCGTGCTCGAAGGCTTGCGCCGTCTCGATGAAGGGCTCTCGCCGACTGAGGCCGATGCCTTCGGCGCGTGGTCGCCGAGCGAGACGGAGTTCGCGCAGATGCTCGATCAGGTCGAGCACTTGGACGCGAGCGAGCAGCAGAAGTCGGCGCGCAGGAAAGCCGCCGCGCGCCGACAAGATAAGACCGGCGACGAAGCCGCGCCGCGCGAAAAGTCGTCGCAAGAAGATTCAGCCGCGCCCTTCTCAATGATGGTCGAGAGTGCGAGCGGCGGCGGATCGAAGAAGAAATTCATGCTGGCGGGCGTCGCCGCAGCCGTCGTGCTTGCTTGCGCCGTCGTGGCAGTCCCGCTCCTGAACCGCCACACCGCGAAGAGCGTTGACTCGTCCGCGTCTGCTGCATCTTCCGCGCCCGCTCCCGCACAGACTTCGCCCGCCGCGAGCGAGGCATCGACGGGCGAAGCTTCGAGCGTGACGGCGTCCGACGCCGCGCCCGCGGAAGCGATTGACCCGAACGCCGCAGCCGACGCCGCCCACCGCGAGGCTCTTGACCGCGAGCGACGTGAACGCGAGCGCAAGCGCAAGGAAGAGGTCGCAGCGAAGAAAGAAGAGGCCGCGTCCGACACGGAAGCTGCGAAGACGACGCCCGCTCCGATTGCACCCGCAGGCCCCAAGTCCGTCAAGGTCTCAATCAGCTACGACGAGGCGGGCCGTGTCACGCAAGCATCGGTTGCGGGTGCCACTCCCGGCGCGGAAGCCTACGGCTCGACCGCCGTTCGCATCGCGCGCGGCAAACGCTTCGCCGCAGGCAAAGCGGGCTCGACCGTCATCACGATCCCTGTTAACTGAAGAGGGCATCCGGCAGCAGGCCCGCGGACAGCACTTGCAGCCCCGCAGAATAGTTCAGCAGCCCCGCAGAATCATTCAGCGAGGCTACATAACAAATCAGCGAGGCCACATAACAATTATGTGGCCTCGCTGATTTGTTATGTGACTTCGCTGACCTTTTATGTGCTCTCGCCGACCTTTTATGTGGCCTCGCTGATACATTATGTGAGCGTGCTGATACATTATGTGAGTGCGCTGATTTGTTATAGCGATGGTCTCACTTGAACGCGACTCTCCGGCTGGGAGCGCGGGCATCCATGCCCGCCAAAGCCTGCTTCAGCAGGCTTCTATAACTTGCTCTTCACCTCAACCTTGAGAATCATAGTTTCTTCTTCTTCGCGCCTGCGGCGCTCAAGGCGGGCTAGTGTGCCCGCGCTCCCGGCGAGGGGTCGCACCCGGTTGAATGCCGGTGTATGTGCGCGTGAGAAAGCGGGTGTTGCTTCTACCTTTGCCTTCCTACGCCAGCCCGACCACGGCGAGCGCGACGAGCAGGGCGCGCTTGAGGCCGAGGTCGCGCCCGCATGGGTCGTACCACTCGTCGAGCGTGTGTGTGTTGCCGGAGGTGCCGCCCGCGCCGATGGTGACGGCGGGCAGCCCGCGCGAGATGGCTATGTTCGAGTCGGTCGATGAGCAGTCGAGATAAGGCCGCGAGCCCAAAGCGTGCGTCGCTTCGACGGCGAGCCGCACAAGCGTCTGTTCGGGCGACGTTGCGCCGCCGGGCCGGTCGCCGATGAGCTTGACTTCGAGTTCGAGCGGGGGCGTGCCCGCACGTCGCGCTGCAGTCTCGTCTTCGGCGGCTTCGCGCGCGGCGCGTCGGAAGAAGGCGTCGAGGCGGCCCAGCTCAACCGCCGACTCCGAGCGCAGGTCAACATCCATCACGGCCTCGCGCGGGATGACGTTGACGCCCGAGCCTCCCTCGATGCGTCCGACGTTAAAGGTCGTGCGCGGGCGTTGCGGCGCGGGGTACGAGGCGAGGCGCGTGACGGCGCGTCCCAGAGCGTGGACGGGATTCGGCACGCCGAAGTCGCCCCACGAATGACCGCCCGCGCCGCGACACGTGACGCGGTAGCGACGCGAGGCGAGCGCCGCGTTCGTGATGCGCTCCATGCCGGGGCCATCAACGCTGATGAAAGCGTCGGCCCTTCCGGCCCATTCGCTCGCGGTCAGCAGGTGTCGCACGCCGCGCAGGTCGCCCTCGCCCTCCTCGCCCACCGTGCCGACGAAGAGGAGCGACCCTTGCGT
The DNA here is from genome assembly GCA_032230645.1 of Acidobacteriota bacterium. Taxonomy (GTDB): domain Bacteria; phylum Acidobacteriota; class Blastocatellia; order Pyrinomonadales; family Pyrinomonadaceae; genus QHXN01. The sequence continues at coordinate 20,449 of JAVXWN010000023.1, forward strand.
TTCAATCCCGCACTCTTCAAGCACGCGAGCGAGCGCGACGAGCGCCGCCAGCCCGCAACCGTCGTCCGCTATCCCCGGCGCGCGCATCCTCCCCGACGGCTCGCGCCGCACTCGGCAGTCCGTGCCCGCCGGGAAGACCGTGTCGAGGTGCGCGCTCAAGATTAGCAGCGGCCTCTCAACGCGCCCGCGCCTGAAAGCCACGCAGTTCCCCTCGGCGTCGAGCGACGCGCCCACGAGCCCACACTCGATGAGCTTCGCGCGCAGGAACTCCGCACGCTCCCTCTCGCCGAAGGGCGGCGACGGTATCGCACACAGCGCCGCGTGCTCTTCATCAATCTCTCGCGCGCGCTCCTCGAACAAGCCGAAGCCGCGCAGCACGCGCTCCGACTCTAAGAGGCCGCGGACGACCTCCTCCGGCGCGATTGGCGTGGCGGTGGTGATTGACATAAATGATGAGTGATGAGTGATGAGTGATGAGTGATGAATACAATAACCTAGCTATATTCATCATTCATCACTAAACCAACTGCGTCACCTCTTCCTCGCTCAAGACGCCGTGGGCGCTCTTGGCGTGGTCGTAGATGCGTTGGACGCGCTCGTCGGTGGCTTCGAGGCCGCGTGATTCGAGCCAGTAGACGACGTTCGACTTGCCGCTCATGGGCCCGACCTCAATCTGCTGGCGCATGCCGAACAGTCCGGCGGGCACGCCCGAGTAGATGAGGTCTGCAAGCTCGGTGTCGCCTTTGCGAAAGCTCTTGATGACGGCGGCAGCGTGAACGCCGGTCGCCGTGCGAAAGGCGTCGCGGCCGAAGACGGGATAGTTGAGCGGAATCGTCCAGCCGCAACTCTCGGCCGCCTTGTCGCAGTAGTCGCGAAGCCTTGAGAGGTCGTTATCAATCCAGCCCATGAGCTTGAGATTGACGAGCAGTTGATCCATCGGCGTGTTGCCGACGCGCTCGCCGACGCCTAAGGCCGAGCCGTGAACCTGATCGGCTCCGCCTTCAATCGCCGCGATTGAGTTGATGACTCCTAAGCCCCGGTCTTGATGGCCGTGCCAGTCGAGTCTGACCTGTTCGCCCTGCTCCTCGATAATTCTCTTGACGAAGCGGACGACGGCGCGCGCCCCGTCGGGCGTGGCGTGGCCGACCGTGTCGCAGACGCAGACGGCGCGCGCGCCCGAGCGTATCGCCGTCGTGTAGAGCGCGCGAATGATGTCGGGGTCGGCGCGCGTCGTGTCCTCGGTGACGAACATGACGGGCAAGCCTTCGGAGACGGCGAAGGTGACGGCATCCTCGGTCAACTGCAAGAGTCGTTCGAGCGTCCACCCTTCGGCGAAGAAACGTATGAAGGATGAGCCGAGAAAGGTGCAGGCTTCGATTGCGATTCCGGCGCGCTGCGAGATTTCGGCGATGGGGCGGATGTCGTTGCGGTGCGTGCGCGCGGCGCAGTTCGGCCTGATGCTTAATTTCTGTTCGACGATCTCGCGCGCCAGCGCGTAGACGCCCGCCGCGTGTGTGCCGCCCGCGCCCGGCAGCCCGATGTCCGCGGTGTCTATCCGCAGTTCGTTCATCAGGTGCAGCAGCTCTATCTTGCGCTCGACGGAAGGCTCGCAGACCGACGGCGATTGAAGCCCGTCGCGTAGCGTCTCGTCATCAAAGCTGAGGCGACGGCCGGGCGCTTCAAACGCGGGCTCGACGTGGTTCCAGTCGTAGATCAACTCACTCGCAGGCACTTCCCTTACACCTCCGCTCGTCGCGTGCGATTCGCGCTTCTCTTCCGTCTGTTTCGAGGAGAGCCCGATTACAACAAGCGCCGCGCGCGCGTGTCAAGCGAGAGCGCCGACCACTGGCTACTATCTACTTGCTTATGCTACCGTGCTCGCAAAGCTAACCGATATGAGAACACTGAAGAAGCTCTTCGACCGGAACCGCGCGTGGGCCGAGGAGATTAGCGAGCGCGAGCCCGAATTCTTTCGCGCGCTCGCGCGGCAGCAGACGCCCGAGTACCTCTGGATCGGGTGCTCGGACAGCCGCGTGCCCTCGACGCAGCTTGTCGGGCTCTCGGCGGGCGAGATGTTCGTCCATCGCAACGTCGCCAACCTCGTCGTCCACACAGACCTCAACTGCCTCTCGGTCATGCAGTACGCCGTTGACGTTTTGAAGGTGAGGCACGTCATCGTGTGCGGCCACTACGGCTGCGGCGGCGTGCAGGCGGCGCTCGCGGGTGCGCGGCTCGGGCTCATAGACAACTGGCTGCGCCACGTGCAGGACGTTGCCGAGAAGCACGCCGCATCGCTCGCACGCGTCACCGATGACGCGGCGCGGCTCCAACTGCTCTGCGAGCTAAACGTGCGCGAGCAGGTCGCGAACGTCTGTCGCACGACCGTCGTGCAGGCGGCGTGGGAGCGCGGGCAAGAGCTTTCGGTGCACGGCTGGATTTATGCGCTCGAAGACGGTCTGCTGCGCGACCTCGGCCTCTGCGTCAACTGTCCCGAAGACCTCGCGGCCGTCGGCGCGAAGCAGAATCTTGAGACGATTTCGTGACCGGCGCAGCACGTGCGACCGTGTATACTTGCGGCGGCCGACGCAGGGCAAACGTATCTCAAAAGGGCTTGGAGGCCGTAAGGCATGGCGACGAACGGCAAAAGTGTGATTGTCATTGATGGGGCCAACGTGGCCTACGAGGAGCGTAGCGCGGGCGGCAAGCCCAAGCTCTCGAACCTGCTCAAGGTGCGGCGCGAGTTGGAGGAGCGCGGCTTCGAGGCCGTCATCCTCGTTGACGCCAGCCTCAAGTACGACATCGACGATCAATCGCAGTTGGAGACGCTCATCCAATCGCAGCAGGTCAGACAGGTGCCCGCCGGGACGGACGCCGACTATTTCATCATCCAGTTCGCAGACCAGCTCGACGCGCTCGTCGTCACCAACGACCGCTACAAGGACTACGTCGTACAGTTCCCCTGGATACCCGAGCGCCGCCTGCCCTACATGATCGTCAAGGGCGAGGTCGTGCTCTACGACGAACACCAGCAGTAAGACAAAAGTAAAAGGGCAAAAGGCAAAGGTTGAAGAGATAAGAGAGGGCGCGCTTCTCATCGTCAACAGACGGACGAAAGCCACGCTCTCTTTCATCTTCACTTTTGCCTTTTTACTTTTGCCTTAGTTTTGTTATAGCCTCGACGCGCCACGCGCCCTCCCGGCCCTTGGACACCCCCGGCCACACACGGCGCTAAAGGTTAAAAGGATGCTCATCGCACTCGGCTCGGCACGCTCCGCCAAGATCATGGCCCTGCGCGCCGCGTGCGCGCGCATCGCCGAAGCTGACCGGCGTTGGAAGCACGCCGAGTTGGTTGCGCGCAGCGTCGAGGAGACGGGTGCGCCGCGCATGCCGCTCAACGACACGCAACTGATGCGCGGCGCACGAGGCCGCGCCGACGCCATGCGCGAGCTTCTCTTGGGCGAGGGGGGCCGTGCGGACTTCTACGTCGGGCTCGAAGGCGGCTTCCACTCGATTACCTTCGAAGGCGAGCGGCGGACTTTCCTGCACGGCTGGGCCTACGTCTCGGACGACTCGGGGCGCGGCTACTTCGGCCACGCGCCCGCCGTCACCGTTCCCCTCTCAATCGTCGCGCGCGTCGAGCGCACGGGGCGCGAACTGGGCGAAGTCATTGACGAGGTCGCGGGCGAACATGACGTGCGCAGCCGACAGGGCGCGTGGGGCGTCCTCTCGCGCGGCCTGCTCACGCGCGCGATGAGTTTCGAGACGGCGCTCGTCGCGGCCTTCGCGCCGTTCTACAACGCGCGCTTGTACAAATGAATCTATAAGGTGAAGAGGTCAGTTGAGAAGGATGGAAAGACTCACGGCGGAAGGTAATGACGAACACCTCGTCAGGGTCGGCCACACGGGCGCGGGATGGATTGAGGTAATCGCCGGTTCGATGTTCTCGGGTAAGTCCGAGGAGTTGATACGGCGCTTACGTCGCGCCAAGATTGCGCGCCTGCGTGTGCAGGTCTTCAAGCCCGAGATAGACGTGCGCTTCTCGCGCGACCACATCGTCTCGCACTCCGAGATGCGTCACGAGTCGGACGCCGTGCGCTCCGCCGCCGAGATTCTCTCGCTCGTCGAGCCCGCGACCGAAGTGGTCGGCATTGACGAGGGACAGTTCTTCGACAACGACCTCATCAACGTCGCCAACGCACTCGCCGGGCGCGGCGTGCGCGTCATCATCGCGGGGCTCGATCAGGATTACACGGGCCGTCCCTTCGGGCCGATGCCGCAACTGCTCGCCGTCGCCGAGTACATCACCAAGACGCACGCCATCTGCGTCCGCTGCGGACAGCCCGCCAACTATTCGCAGCGCATCGTCGAGGTCGAAGGCCAAGTCGTCGTCGGCGCTTCCGACACATACGAAGCGCGCTGCCGTCGCTGCTTCGTCCCACACGCCGACGCGCCCACGCGCTACGTCGAGGATGTCTAAGGCGCGCTCGAACTCTACTCAGCTACGCGCTCAAGGTTGATTTCAACTCTTTGGATATCTTAAGACTTGACCGGCGGCTCAAGCTCTTCGGCGAGGCGCGTCCAGACTTCGGCGAACTTCTCCACGTCCTCGCGCGTGCGCTCAAGTATGCGGCGGCTGTCCATGTAGGCCGCCCAGTTGGGCGTGTTGACGAGCGCCTCCTGCGTCTCTTCACCTATGACCTGCGCCATCAGCGCGACGAGGTCTTGCGTGACGCGCGTGTGCTCAAGCAGAGCCTGAATGATCGTGTAAGCCAGACGCGCCTGCTCGTATGCGAGCCCCCCGGAGCGCGCGCCCGCCGACTCGCCCGAAGTCGGCGCGACGACTTCACTGCTCTTTTCAACCTCGCCGCTCATCAATGCGACTCCACTTCCCTGCTCGAAGCGTCCGCGACGTGCCAACTCCCGCGCACGAGCGGCAACTCCGAGACGTGCGCCGCGCATACCTCCGTGTCGCCCGAGTGGACTTTCAACTCGGTGCCCACCGCGAGGAAGTCGTACTTGACGAGCGCGAGCGCCACCTGACGACGCAGGCGCGGCGAGAAGACCGATGAGGTGATGCGTCCTGCTTCGCGCTCGTTGCCGCAGTCGCGCAGTCGCGCCTCGGTCGGCGGCTCGACATCGCGGTCGAAGATGACGCCCGCGAGCCGCTTCGCGACGTGCCCGCGCCAGTGGATGCGCGCGATAATCTCCTGCCCCGTGTAGCAGCCCTTCGTGTAGCTGACGGCCTCCGCTTCGTCCACCACTTCGAGCACGACGTTCGCATCGCTCGCGTCCAAGCCGTAACGAGGCAAGCCCGCCTCGACGCGCAAAATTTCCAAAGCGTCGAAGCCCACGGGACGTGCGCCCGCCGCGACGAGCGCGCCCCAGAGCGACTCCGCATCGTCGGCATTCACGAACAGGTCGAAGCCGTCCTCGCCCGTGTGCGTTGCGCGCGCGATGGTGACGCGGCCTTCGCCGAACTCGGGCGAAGACGTGCGACCTCTCTCAGTGTTCGCGGCCTCTTCGCCGAGCGCGTTGCGAACCAACTCCAACGCACGCGCGCCCTGAAGCGAAAGCGTGGCCGTCTCAGAGGTCAGGTCGCGGACGTGGAAGTCTCCGGCGAGCGTGAAGCGTTCGAGCGACTTCAAGAGTCTCTCGTAAGTTGCCGCTTCCGTGTCGAAGAGGAACGCGTCGCCCCGGCGGAAGACGCGCGCCGAGGCGACGAGTCGCCCCTGCGGATTCGGAAAGGCCGCGTGCATCCACGCGCCATCTTCGAGCCGCGCCACGTCGTTCGTCAGCATGCCGTTTAAGAACTGCACAGCCTCGCCGCCCGACACCTCGACTCTTCCGCGCGAAGAGAGGTCGAAGAGGCCCGCCGCCGCGTCGCCGCCGCCGCGCACCGCCTCATACTCCTTCAGCACGTCGCCGTAAGAGGCAGCGACGATGCACCCGTCCCGCTCGACAAGCTGCGCGCCCGCGCGCGCGTGCGCCGGTTCGAGCGGCGGGCGGCGCGGCACTGCCTCTACCGTTGTTTGAATCTCGACTGCTTCGGACATCTACTTCAACTTCTCAAGCTCGGCGCGTAGTGCGTCGTAGTCCTTCTTGTCGCCCGCCTTGAAGGCGAGGTTGACGTAGCGCACCATGCCGTCCTTATCAATGAGATAGATGGTGCGCTTGTTGAAGCCGACGCCGTCCATGAAGCTGTCGTACATCTTCGCGACGTGATGGTCGTGGTCGGAGAGCAGGGGGAATTGTAGGTTGTGGTGCTTGGCCCACTCCTGATGCGAGAAGACGTAGTCGCCGCTGACGGCGAGCACCGTCGCGTTGAGCTTCGCAAGCTCGGCGAACGTGTCGCGCAGCGTGCAGACCTCGGTCGTGCAGCCGCCCGACCAGTCGGCCGGATAGAAGGCGAGGATGACGTTCTTGCCGCGCTGCGCCGAGAGCGACAACTGCTCGTCGGGCTTCATGAAAATCTTCTCCTGCGTCGCGTAGGGCAGCTTGAAGTCGGGGGCGGCCTCGCCGACTTTCGGCGCAGCAGCCGCCGTCATGGTCGTTGTAGCCGATGCAGTCCCGTAATGCGCTTCGTCCGTCTTCTTCTTTGTCGCGTCATCCGGCGCGCCGCCGTGGACGCCTTCCGACTTCGCCTTTGGCTTGCCGCCCCCGATGCCCGCCTCCGACTGCGCCGCGGCGGTGGCGCACATCACTAGCAGGACGAGCGCGAGCGCCGTCAACATCTTCAAGCCTCTCTTGAGCGTTTCGTTGAGCATGGCTTTTATCCTTCCTCTACTTGCGCGGGGGCGCGCGCACTTTCGTCGTTGATACTAAGAGCGCGCGCTACCGACTGGTAATCTTTGAGCTGCTCGGCCTCGCGCCGATGCGAGGCGAGCACCTGCGGGCTCGGGTGGTAGAGCGGCACGAGCAGCCGCCCGTGCCACGCGTGAACCTGTCCGACGTTTCCCTTGAGTGTGAACCGATGATACTCGACCGCCCCGAGGGCGGCAAGCGATACGGCCCCGAGCGTGACGACCACCGAAGGCATTACCGTCTCGATCTGCCGACGCAAAAACTCCGAGCAGTTCGAGACCTCAAGCCGCGTCGGCCTGCGGTTCGCGCCCGTCTCCGTGCGCGGGTTGCACAGCGCCGCATTGGTGATGAAAATCTGCTCGCGCGCAAGGTCAATCGAGTCGAGGAAGCGCGTGAAGTTGCGCCCCGACTCATCGCCCGAGAAGGGAACGCGCGTGCGGTCGCCGCCCTGTCTGCCCGGCGCTTCGCCGATGAACATCACACGCGCGCCGATGCTCCCGTTTCTTTCGCTGAGCACGGCGCTGCGCCCGCACATCGCCGTGCAGCGACGACAGGCCGCCGCCTCCGCAATGAGCGCCGCGAAGTCGTCGCGCCGGGACTTGAGAAACTCTTTCGTGAAATCGCCTGACATAATTTTCGGTCGAAAGAAAATCAACCCGCGCGGACAGGATAACATTAGAGGCGGGCACGCCCGGAGTCATCACATTTTCTCTTGACGTGGCGCGGGGCCGCATGCGATAAGGTCTCTCAACTCACCGTTAATTTTCCGTTTTGCCCCTGAATGAAGTCTGTCTCTTACACCGGCCGAAGCGACCGGCATTGACGGCACGATACGCATGCGAACAGAGGTGGATGTCCGTCCCGGCTGCTGCCACCTCCGGCCCACCAAGCACCTTGCTACCTTGAAGGAGGTTCGATGAAGAGAGTCTTTACCATTACCCTCGCCGCAGCGCTGCTCGCCATCCTCTGCGCGCTGGGCACGACCCGCTTGACGCACAGCATCGCACAGGCTCAATCACAACAGGGACAGGACAACATCCCCGTCGAAGCCGGTGGCGGCGCTCCCGAAACTATTAAACATCGCACCAACCCGCATGGAACCGACACCGGCTTCCTGACGGCAGGCGGCACCGGCAGCCTCTCGGCTATCTCCTATCACAACGGCCCGCTCATCCAGACGCCGACCGCCTATGTCATCTGGTACGGCAACTGGAATCAAACCAACGGCACGGACACCGCCGCGGGGCAGCAGATCGTCCGCGACTTTCTGAGCAGCGTCGGCGGCTCTGCTTACTACAAGATTAACACCACGTATTCGGCCGGAGGCTACAACGTCAGCGGCAACGTCGCGCGCGGCACCGCGGAGGCCAGCCCCGGCTACTCGTTCGGCACTCGTCTGAGCGACGCCAATATCCAGTCCATCGTCACCAATGCCATCACCTCCGGGGCGCTGCCGGGTGATGCCAACGGCGTCTACTTTGTGCTCACCTCGTCCGACGTTACCGAGCGGTCGGGCTTCTGCACGCAATACTGCGGCTGGCACACATCCACTTCGTCCGGGCTGACGAGCAACGGCCGCCTGCGTTACTCCTTCGTCGGCAACGCCGCGCGCTGCCTGAAGAACTGCGCCGCGCAGACGACGAGCCCGAACAGCAACGCGGGCGTTGACGCCATGATCTCGGTCATCGCGCACGAGTTGGAAGAGGCCAACACCGACCCCGACCCGCGCTCGGGCTGGGCTGACAGCGGCGGCGCGGAGAACGCCGACAAGTGCGCGTGGACGTTCGGCTCGCGTCAGTTGACCGCCCCGAACGGCTCGATCTACAACATGACGCTCGGCTCGCGCAACTATCTTATCCAGCGCAACCTGTCCGCCACCGACAACAAGTGCTACATAGACTTCGTCAACAAGATTCAGTAAGTCGGCGTCTCACGTCCGCGCGCATGTCGCGAGGTCGCACGACGCAAACCATCACCCGATAAAGTTCGAGCCGCGGGCGAGCAATGCTCACCGCGGCTCGAACTTTATTGCGCCCCTTCCGAAACCCGGCGACGGACGGCTGGAGCATGACCTTGCGCCGTCGCGCTTTCAATCTAAAGAATCCTGTCGCCTGACCCGTACACCTTGACGCGCGCGGGCTTCACGCGCACGCGTGGCGCGGCCATGACTCGCGGCGCGACTACGGCAGCCGGTGTGAGCGCCGCACGCGGCATGACCATCACTCGCGGCGCAAGCGCCGGGAGCGGCTCGACAGTCATGCTCGGCAGCGCCACGGCGGCGACGGGCGCGGCCGTGATGCGGAATGAGCCGGGCATGAGGTTGAAGCCCTGCGGCGGCTGTCGGCGCTCGGGGCTTACGCGGACGCTTCGCTGCTTGCGTTCGCGGACGACCGTGAGCATGACTTCGCCTTCATCTTTAGCGCCGAGCGCGCGAACGAGGTCTTCGGCGTCTTCGACCTGTTGGCCGTCGGCCTCCGTCACCACGTCGCCTGCTTTGAGTCCCGCCTTCTCGGCCGGGCTGTTAGTCTCGACCGAGTTGATGAGCAAGCCATGCGTGACGCCGAAGTAGTCCGCGAGTTGTTTGCCCAGTGGAGTTGTCGAGACGCCGATGCGGCGCGAAGGAGCGATGGCGAAGAGGCCGGGATGCTTGCGTCCCATCTCTTCGAGCTGCTTGCGCATCTTTTCTTCGTTGCGTTTCCAAGCCTCGGAGTTCTTCGCCATACCATCACCGAGGCGCAGCGCATCACCCATCTCGTAGGGCATGGCTATCAACGGGGCATCCCCGCTCGCGCTCACGAACGGCTCGCGGTGCGTGAGCGTGGCCGACACCTCCTGCTCCGAGCCACCGCGCAGCACCGTGAGCCGCGCCGCATGCTCGGGCGCTGCCTCTTCGATGAGACGCGTCAGCTTGCGCACGCTCGTCACGGGCTCGCCGTCAAAGCGCAGGATGAGGTCGCCCGCGCGAAGCCCCGCGCGCTCGGCCGGGCTACCCTTGACTACTTCACGGACGCCGACGCCGCGAGGCTCGCCCGTCAACCCGTAGCGCGACGCGTTCTCGCGCGTCACCTCTTCGGTGCGCACGCCGAGGAAGTTGCCCTCGGCGAAGAAGGTCGTGGCGAAGGCCGCGGGCGGGTCGGGCGCGAGCGCGGCAGAGGGCGGGGCCGGAGCTTCGGGCGGAAGCGCGGGCGCGGTCTCTTGCGCGTGCGCGGCAACAGCCGCCGCCCAGAGTAGGAAGAGGGCGACGATACATCGCGGCAGTTTAAGTTTCATTTGATAGATAGACCTCCTATGGGAAAGTTCTTCAACACGCTTGCACGCAGCCGCTGCCGCGCCGGTTCCGAAAATTTCTCGACGCGGCCCGCTCGCCAACTCCTTCGGCCGCCCGTCGAACCATCGCTCGGATTAAATCCCGTCCGAACGTGAACGGCGCACGTCCAACCTCGTGTGACCCCGGAAAGTTTCTCAGACATCTCCTTTACCGGGCGACGACTTAGCTGCCAAAATAGCGCACACGAAAATCGCTCTCGAACTAATCTTGAGCCTGAACTAATTTTGAGCTTGAACTAACTCGGAGCTTGCGTCGAAACGGAAACACGCATGACCACAGGCAACATGGCGGCTGTCGTCGTCGCGCATCCCGGCCATGAAGTCCGTATCCACGGGTGGCTCGAACAGGAACGCCCGCAGGTCTTCGTCCTGACCGACGGGTCTGGGCGCGCGGGACAGCCGCGCATCGCCTCGACCGCGCAGTATTTGAAAAGATTTGACATGCGGCCCGGCTGCATCTTCGGGCGACTAACCGACACGGAAGTTTACCGCGCGGTGCTGGCGCGCGACTTCGCGCCGTTCGTCAATCTGAGCGAGGAACTGGCCGGGGCGCTCGTCCGGGCCGGAGCGCGTCTCGTCGCGGGCGATGCCTGCGAGGGCTACAACACCACGCACGACATCGCACGGCTCATCACGAACGCGGCCGTCGAGATGACCGGGCGCAGCGCCTCGGGCGGGGCCATCGCCAACTACGACTTCACCGTCGTCAATAGACCCGACCACTGTCCCGCGCGTCTGCGCGCGAGCGCCGTCTGGCTTCATCTCGACAACGAGGCGTTCGCGCGCAAGCTCGCCGCCGCCTTCGAGTTCTACCCCGAGCTTGCCGCCGAGACGAGAGACGCCCTCGCGGGGCGCGGAGACGAAGCGGCCGTCGAGCACTTCAAGCTTAACGGCGACGAGCACGCCGCGACCGACCTCAGCGGCATGGATATGTTCCGCGTCGAATGCCTGCGCCCCATCTCATACGGCGACGCACCCTTCGAGTCCGCCGCGCCCTTCTACGAACAATACGGCGAGGGCAGGGTTGCCGAAGGGCTCTACGAACGGGTGATTCGATACCGCGAACACATTCGCCCGCTGGCCGACGCGCTCGCCGAGAACGTCGAGAGGAGAAGTTGATGCGTGCCTTGCGCGTCCTCATCACAAACTACGTGATGTCGAACTGGACGGGCACTGAGCTGTTCGCGCGTGAGCTTGCGCTCGAACTGCTGCGGCGCGGCCACACGCCCATCGTCTACACGACCCAGATCGGCGAACTCGGCCAGAGGCTTCGGGACGCGACCATTCCCGTCACAGACGACCTGAACACTCTTCCCACACCGCCCGACATCATCCACGGTCAGCATCACGTCGAGACGATGACGGCGCTCCTGCACTTCAACGAAGCGCCCGCGCTCTTCTACTGCCACGGCTGGCTGCCCTGGGAGGAGAGGTCGCCGCGCCACCCGCGCATCTACCGTTACGTGGCCGCCGACGACACGTGCCGCGACCGTCTCGTGTGGGAGGGCGGCATCGCGGAGGAGCGCACGCGCGTCATCCTCAACTCGGTAGACCTCGAACGCTTCAAGCCGCGCCCGCCGCTCCCCGCAAAGCCACGCCGCGCGCTCGTCTTCAGCAACGACGCACTCGAACACGCCGCCGTCGTGCGTGAGGCGTGCGAGCGCGCCGGGGTGTCGCTCGACGTGGCGGGCAAGGATTCGGGCAGAGTGTTCGAGGAGCCTGAGAAGATACTCGGCCAGTACGATCTCGTCTTCGCCAAGGGGCGCAGCGCGCTCGAAGCCCTCGCGGTCGGCGCGGCGGTCGTGCTGTGCGATGCGGTCGGGCGCGGGCCCCTCGTCACTTCGCAAGAGGTCGCCTCACTGCGTCGTCTCAACTTCGGTGTCCGCGCGCTGCAAGACGAACTGAACGCCGAAGCTCTCTTCCGCGAAATCTCTCGCTACGACGCGGCGGACGCCGCGGAAGTTTCGCAAAGGGTTCGAGCCGACGCCGACCGTGGGCGCGCGTTCGACGACATCATCTCGCTCTACGGGGAAGTCATCGAGGAGCATCGCGCCGCGCCACTCGATGCGGGAGCCGAGGGGCGTGCGACGGCCGCATACTTGCGCTGGGCCATGACGGGCGCGCGGGCCGAGCGCACGGAATTCTTGAACTCGGCGGCGGGGCGTCTGCGGCAGTGGGCGGTCGGCGCGCCCGTGCTCGGGCCGCTGATTCAGTCCGCCGGTAAGATGCTCAGGAAGTCGAAGGGCAAGCGAGGGAGATGAAGAACGAGCCTCTCGCGCTCGTTCGTTGGAAGGGGCGAGGCGGCCATTGAAGGGGGCGGCACAAGCAGGCACATGAAGATACTCGACATCGGGTGCGGCAGGCACAAGACGCCGGGCGCGGTCGGCATGGACAGCAACCCGCGCTCGGACGCGGACGTTTTCCACGACCTCGACCGCGTGCCTTATCCATTCCCCGACGACGAGTTCGACCTCATCGTGGGCAATCAGGTGATCGAGCACGTCGAGGACGTGCTTTCAGTCGTCGCGGAGCTATACCGCATCGCGCGCTCCGGCGCGGTCATACGTCTCGACACGCCGCACTTCTCCGACATCGCTTCGTACACAGACCCGACGCACAAGCACCATCTCACCACCGAGTCCTTCGCATACTTCACGGGCGACCGCCCCGACTTCGACTTCTACAGCCAGGTGCGCCTGCGCCCGCGCGTGATACGCGTGACGATGCTCAAGCTCTGGCGCGCGCTCGGCTTCGAGCTTGCGGTCAACGCCTGCAACCGCTATCACTCTCTTCGCTTCCTGCGCCGCTTCTGGGAGCAGTATCTCTGCTTCGTCGTGCGCGGGAAGACAATTTATTTTGAGTTTGAAGTGATAAAGTAGCAAACATCTTTTGAGACAAAACGGGGCGGACGAGAAGGGGGTTTAAATCAAATGAGCAGCAAGCCGAAGAAGTCTCAAGGCGCGGCTGTCGGCCAGACACGCAGGTCTTCGAGCAAGCCGTCGCGCAAGGATCAGATCATCTCGCTCTTCCTGTCAGGCATGGGCGAGATAGAGGACATCGCGGTCATCACGGGAGCGCGCGCCTCATACGTCGGCTCGGTCTTGCAGGAGTCGGGGTTGCATCAAGGCTACTTCGACCTCTACACCTCGACGGCGCATCAACAGAACATCTACTCGAAGTTCTTCGCGGGCAAGCTCGGCTTCAAGGATGTTGAGACGGCGAGCGGGTCGGTCGCACTCATCAACCATCTATACCGTCAGTTCGAGTTCGCGGGCGACCGCGCGGGCCAGCACCACGCGCTCACGATGGCGCTCACGATGTTCGACCGCGCACGCTGGACGGGCAAGGGGCGCGAGGCCGGAGTCTTCCTCAACTGGCTGACGGCGCGACTCGGCGAGGCCGCGCTCGACCTCGAAGAGTCTTCGGGCGACGAAGAGTCGGAAGGCGAGGATGAAGAAGGCGCTGGCGAGCCCGAGACGTTGCCGTAATGCGAAGCAGCGGAGTGAAGGAACAATCCATTGAATCAATGACTCATTGAATCAATGACAACATCTCATCATTCCGCAATCCGCATTCCGCATTCCGCATTCGCACTGACGGCGCTGCTCGTCCTCTTCACGCGCGCACAACCGTCGAAGTAAACCGCGCGCGACGATAACATGGAAGAGATTCAAACAAGCACGACGGCCTTTCTATCGCGCCCGTTGCTGTTTATTCTTTCCGCGAAGCATTCCAACGGCGGGAGGCATAAGCCAAAGTGTCCGAGGCGAACGTGAGAGAGGCAGCGGGGCGTTGGAGCCTTGCGGGCAAGAGGGCGCTAGTGACGGGCGCGACTCTGGGGATTGGTTTGGCCGTCGCCGAGGAGTTCCTTGCACTGGGCGCAAGCGTGCTGGCGGTGGCGCGCGACGCTGCGCGCGTCGAGGCGCAGGTTGCGCGTTGGAGACAAAGCGGCGCGAGCGCGGAAGGCTTGGCAGCGGACTTGTCAACAACCGGGGGACGTGCGGTCGTGCTGCATCGTTTGGAAGAGACGGGCGCGCGGCTCGACCTACTCGTCAACAACGTCGGCATGAACATACGCAAGGCAGCCATCGTCTACACGACCGACGAGTACGAACGCATCATCTCGACCAATCTCACGTCGGCCTTCGAGTTGACGCGTGCGGCGCACCCGCTGCTCAAGTCTTCGGGCGCGGCGAGCGTCGTCAACGTCTCGTCGGTCTCCGGGCTCACGCACACGAGCACGGGCACGCCCTACGCGATGAGCAAGGCGGCGCTCTTACAGATGACGCGCAGCCTCGCCGTCGAGTGGGCGTCGGACGGCATACGTGTCAACGCCGTCGCGCCGTGGTACATCCGCACGCCTCTGGTCGAGCCCGTGCTCGGCGACCCCGAACGCCTTGCGCGCGTGATAGCTCGCACACCCATGCGCCGTGTCGGCGAGCCCGAAGAGGTGGCGGGCGTCGTCGCATTCCTCTCGATGCCCGCCGCTTCTTACGTCACGGGCCAGTGCATCGCCATTGACGGAGGCTTCACCGCTTACGGCTTTTAAGAGATGAAGGGCGTACCACGTAGTTCTTTGTTGAGCGGGTTCGCTGTTTTGTTTTGTGTGTGCGTCATAAAGAAATGAGTGTTTGTTTCTTTGTAACGGGTGAACGTTTCTTTGTTTTATGTGAATGTTTCTTTGTAACGCGCGAGCATTCTTTGATAACGGGTGTGCGTTCGTTTGTAACGTGCGGCGGTTGTTTGATGAAGGGTTCAGGGTCGAGGAGCGGGGGTCGTAGCGGTGTGGGTGCGGGATGTGGGAGGTTTGGAAAAAGGTGTAGGGTGTTTGAAAAATTGTGCTTGAAGTTTGTGGCGGATTGGGTATACTGCGCGCGTCGAAACCTCGCTAACTTTTCATGCTCCTCATTACTCAGGAGGTACAGAGATGGGACGTTTGAAGCGCACGTCGAAGATTCTCGACAAGGCGGGTGTGCGTGCGGCGGGCTTGCGCTCGATTGGGACGGAGGACTTCGGAGGCGGAGTAACCTCGGCGGCCTTTGAGGAGGCGCTTGCGGACACGCGCGGGAAGTTGGATGACTATAACCAGACGCTCTCGCTGGCGGACGAGAAGGCGAACCTTTTGGTGGACTCGGAGAAGAGGCTGCAAGACTTCTCGGAGAGGGTTCTGGCCGGGGTCGCGGCCAAGTACGGCAAGAACAGCAACCAGTACGAGAAGGTCGGAGGCATACGCAAGTCCGACCGCAAGCGCCCGGCCGCTCGCAAACCCCCTTCATCCAAATCCTCTTGAACCGACGCCTTCGGCGAACGTCGAACGCCGTGCGAAGAATCGTAGACGCAAGCCCGATTCTTCGCACGGCGTCTCTTATTCCACGGCGTTCATAACGTCCCGCATTCGGATGAGAATGAGCACAAGCCCCACTAGGCGCGGCGATAGACTTCGCGCCCCTGACTCATTTCGACGGCGAGCTTGCCTTCGGTGTGTGCGAGGTCGAGATGTGCGACCGTCTCACTGACGGCGAGGAAGCGGTGTACGTCTGTCGCTCCGGGGAAGAGTTCGAGGGCGATGTCCCACGCGGTCGCGCCTGCTTTGGGAATTAAGCGGACGACTTCGATCTGGCGTTCGTTTATCGCGCGCAGGTAGCGGTTGAAGAGTTCTTCGTAATCTTCGACCGCGTCGCCGTGGCCGCCGTAGACGAGCGTGGGATGGAGCGAGCGCAGCCGCGCGAGGCTCACAAGGTATTCGGCGAGCGAGTGGAAGCGGCGCGTGGGGTCTACGGGGTCGGGCGAGAGCACGGGGTTGGGGGTGATACGCTTGAGCACGCAGTCTCCCGCGATGATGGTACGGTCGGCTTCGCGCAGGAATGAGCAGGAGCCGGGCGTGTGGCCGGGCGTGTGGACGACGCGCAAGGCTCCCTTCTCGAATTTTATCTCGTCGTTGTCTACAAGCTCGGCGTGCTCGTGGTCTTCGAGCGCGTCGGCGTACCGGCGCACTCCTTCATACATGCGACGCATCTCGGCAATCTCTTCCGAAGGCACGCCCGCGCGTTCGAGCAGAGCCTGCTGCTCGTCGTACTCAAGACGGCCGACGCTGTGCCCGGTCTCCCAACCGTGGACGAAGACCTCGGCGTCCTTCGCCTCGTCGCGCAACTGTTTCGCCAGCCCGCAATGGTCTTCGTGCGCGTGCGTCAGGACTATTCGCCGCACGTCCGAGACACGCAGCCGTGCCTGTCTCAAACCTTCCTTCAACGCCGCAAGCGCCTCCTTCGTCTTCGGCCCCGTGTCTATCAAAGTCAAGGGCTCCTCAGCGATGAGATAGACGTTCACCGGCCCGATGTAGAAGGGCGTCGGCACTGAGATGGGGATAATCTTCATAAGACGCAAGGCGCAAGGCAAAGGGCGAAGGGCGAAAGTGATAACATGCCCGCGGCATGATTTAAGTTATATTTAAATCAGCGCGAAGCGTTATCTTCACTTCCACCTTTCGCCCTTCGCCTTTCCCCTTTCTTAGTAGACGTACCGGTTCGCCTTAATCATCGCGTCGGCGATGCGGCGGCGCGCGGCGACGGTGTTCGAGGGCGTGTGCTTGGTGAAACGCTTGAGCGCGGCGAGCAGCGTGCGCAGCTCGTCGCCTTCCGAGATGGCCGCGAGCGTGTTCTTGGCCTCGGCCTCGACGCGCTCGACAGCGTCGTTACAGAAGACACGCACCATGTCGAGGTGGAGCGCGGCCTGCTCCGGCGCTTGCGCGTTGGCGGCGAGCTTCTGCGCGCGCAGGATGGCCGACTCCATCGCGTACACGTCCATGATGATGTTCGACGCGCCGAGCAAGACCTCCTGCTCATCAGAGAGCGCCGCCATATACTTCTGCGCCGCCGTGCCCAAGACCATCAGCGCGACCTTCTTCGCGTTTTTGGCAAGCTTGGCTTCCGCAGCGAGCACCGTCTCGTCTTCATCGAGCGTTGGCATAGAGGGCGAGAGCACTTCATCCATCAAGCTTTGCGCCGCCGGAAGCAGCGCGAGCTTGCCCGCCATCGCGCGGCGCATGAGCATGCCGGGGATGAGCATGCGGTTAATCTCGTTCGTGCCCTCGAAGATGCGATTGATGCGCGAGTCGCGGTATGCGCGCTCGGCCGGATAGTCGGCCGAGTAGCCGTAACCGCCGTATATCTGCACCATCTCGTCGGCAACGAAGTCGCAGTATTCCGACAAACTCACCTTGATGGCCGAGCACTCGGCGGCGTACTCCTCAATCGCGCGCAACTTCGACTCGGGGTCTGCCGCGTCCGAGGTCGCGTTGATTGCTCCTTCGATGAGACCGAGCGTGCGATAGACCAACGCTTCGCCGACCCAAGTGCGAATCGCCATCTCGGCGAGCTTGCGCTTGATGGCTCCGAACGAGGAGATGGACTTGCCGAACTGGTGGCGCTCGTTCGCGTAGCGCACGGCGTCCGACACCATCAGCTTCATGCCGCCGAGACACATCGCGCCGAGCTTGAAGCGGCCGATGTTGAGAATGTTGAATGCAATCTTGTGACCCTTGCCGACCTCGCCCAGAAGGTTCGACACCGGAGTCTTCACGTTGTCGAGCGCAAGCGCCGTGGTCGAAGAGCCCTTGATGCCCATCTTGTGCTCTTCGGCTCCGCTCAACAGACCTTCCTGACGCTCGACGATAAAGCCCGTGAACTTCTCGCCGTCAACCTTTGCGAAGACGACGAACACGTCGGCGAACCCGCCGTTCGTAATCCACATCTTCTCGCCCTTGATGACGTAATGCGTGCCGTCTTCACTCAAACGCGCGGTCGCCTTCGCCGCGAGCGCGTCCGAGCCCGACCCTGCTTCCGTTAGCGCGTAGGCCGTAATCAACTCGCCCGTCACGATGCGCGGCAGGTACTTCTGCTTCGCCTCTTCCGTGCCGTAATAGAGGATGGGTTGGAGGCCGATGCCCGACTGCGCGCCCATCGTCGTAGCGAAAGAGGCTGCGCGCCCCAAGTGCTCGCCGATGATGCCGCCCGACACCTGGTCTAAGCCCAGACCGCCGTACTCCTCCGGCACCGTCACGCCGATGAAGCCGACCTCCGCGCCCTTCCGCACCAACTCGCGCAAAAGCTTCCAATCCTTCTTCTCAAGGTCGTCAATGCGCGGTCGCACTTCACCGTCCATGAACTCGCGCGCGGCGTCGGCGATCATGCGATGCTCTTCGGTGAAATCCTCGGGGGTGAAGACCTCTTCGGGCGTCCTCTCTTCAATCAGAAAACTCCCGCCCACGATGATCTTTTTATCTTCGGCTACGGCAGACATCGTTTGCTCCTTTCAATCGCAAAGGTGAGCAGTAAGCTATAAGCAGTCGGCTGCTCACTGTTCACAACTTACTGCTTATAGTCTTTCAAAAATTCCGGCCGCGCCCATGCCGCCGCCGACGCACATCGTCACCATCCCGTAGCGGCCACCGCGCCGTTCAAGCTCACGCAAGATAGTCGCGGTCAGCTTCGCACCCGTGCAGCCCAAGGGGTGGCCGAGCGCGATGGCCCCGCCGTTGACGTTGACGCGCTCGGGGTCGAGCCCAAGCGTTTTGACGACGGCGAGACTCTGCGCGGCGAAGGCTTCGTTAAGTTCGATGACATCAATGTCTTCGAGCTTGAGACCGGCGATGCGCAAGACCTTCGGGATGGCGTGGACGGGGCCGATGCCCATCTCCTCGGGCGGGCAACCGGCCGTAGCGTAGGCGACGAAGCGAGCGAGTGGCTTCAAGTTCAACTGTCGCGCGCGCTCGTCCGACATCACGACGCACGCCGCCGCGCCGTCAGACATCTGCGAAGCGTTGCCCGCCGTGATGCTGCCCTGCGCGTGGAAGGCGGGCTTGAGCTTCGCTAAGCCCTCTTCGGAACTATCGCGCCGCACGCCTTCGTCCCTGCTGAATGTGACTTCGCGCGTCGTCTTCTTACCCTTCTCGTTCAACTCCTCGAACGCGACCTTGAACGGCACTATCTCGTCGTCAAACTTACCCGAGTCTTGCGCGGCGGCTGCGCGCAGGTGCGAGCGCAGCGCGAAAGCGTCCTGCTCCTCGCGCGAGACCTCGTACTTGCGCGCGACGTTCTCGGTCGCAAGCCCCATGTTGAGATAGAAGTCGGGGTAGTGCTCGACCAGATACGGGTTCGGGCGGATGGTGTGGCCGCCCATCGGGATGAGCGACATCGTCTCAAGTCCCCCGGCGACGATGACCTCCGCGCCGCCCGTGCGAATGCGGTCTGAGGCGATGGCGATTGACTGAAGCCCCGAAGAGCAGAAGCGGTTGATCGTCATCGCGGAGGTCTCGACGGGAAGCCCCGCGCGTATGGCGGCCGCGCGCGCGACGTTCATGCCCTGCTCGGCCTCGGGCATCGCACAGCCCATGATGACATCTTCGACCTCTGTTGTCTCAAGCCCTTCGACGCGCTTGAGCGCCTCTTCGATGACGGCCGCGCCCATCTCGTCGGGCCGCGTGTTCCGAAGAGTGCCCTTCGGCGCTTTGCCGACCGCCGTACGCACGGCGGAAACGATAACTGCGTCTCTCATAAAAGTCCTCTTTAAACCTCTACCCGCTTTGACGCCTCACGCGCCCTTCTCGATGGCGACCTCGACCTCTTCGATGGGCAGCACGTCGCGCAGAACTTTCGGCTCGATGGAGACGAGGAAGCCGCGCTTGCCGCCGTTGATGTAAATCTTCGAGAGATCGAAGATCGTCCGCTCGACGTAAACCGGCATCGCGGCGCGCGTGCCGAAGGGCGATGTGCCGCCGACCAAATAGCCCGTGTGCTTCTGCGCCACGTCAGGCTTGCAAGGCTCGACGCTCTTCGCGCCGATCTCTCGCGCGAGTTGTTTCGTCGAGACTTCGCGGTCGCCGTGCATCAAAACGATCAGAGGCTTTCGCGCGTCCGTCTCCATCACCAGAGTTTTGACGACCGCGTGCTCGTCAACGCCTAAGCTCTCAGCCGAGCGGCGCGTGCCGCCGCGCTCCTCGTAAGTATAGAGGTGCGGCTCGAACGCGATGCTCTGCTCGCGCAACGCGCGCACGGCTGGCGTCACTGGATAGTCCATCGTTCGCGACTAATTCCGCAGCGGCTTGCCCGTCTTCAGCGTGTGCGCCATGCGCTCCTGCGTCTTGCGTTGACCGAGGAGCGAGAGGAATGCCTCGCGTTCGAGATCGAGCAAGTATTGCTCCGAGACGCGCGTCGGGTGATTGAGATCGCCGCCCGTCAGGATGCGCGCGAGCTTTTCGCCGACCAAAGCGTCGTGCTCGGAGATGAAGCCGCCACGCAGCATCTGGTGGATGCCGATCTTCAAAGTCGAGAGCGCAGGGTTACCCATCGCGAGAATGTCTGTGCGCTCGCGCGGCTGCGTGTAACCTGCTTGCGCGAGCGCGAGGACTTGCTGCTTCGCGTCGGCGATCAAGCGATCCGCATTCATCGAGATCGAATCTTCTTCGCGAAGATAGCCATACCCTCGCGCTTCCTCAGCCGACGTTGAAACTTTCGCGAGCGCGATGGTCTCAAACGCGCGCTTGATGAAGGGAAACGGATCGGCGTCGTCCATGCCTGCGGGAATCGAATCCAACGCGCGCAAGAGCATCTCCTTCGTCCCGCCGCCCGCCGGGATGATGCCGACGCTGACCTCGACCAAGCCGGTGTAGAGTTCGGCGTGAGCGCGCACGCGGTCGCCGTGCAGCAGCATCTCGCAGCCGCCGCCGAGCGCGAGATTGAACGGCGCGACGACGACCGGCTTCGCGGAATAGCGAAGGCTCATCGTCGCGGCTTGAAAGGCGCGCGCGATCATGTCGAGGTCT
>JAVXWN010000043.1:0-4094 GCA_032230645.1 Acidobacteriota bacterium
CGTGATGAGCGACGGGTTGGACTCGTCGCTTCCGAACGTCACGGGTGTCGGCTCGACCGTCTCGTATGAAGAGATTCGGAGCCGCGTGCAGGAGTTCGACGGCGTGGTCTACGCCGTCTGGACGAACACGGAGTTCTACGAGGCTTTCAGTCCACTGGACATCCAGCCCGAGACCTACGACCTCGCGCACGACCGTATGCAGGAGCTTGCGGCGGCGGGCGGCGGCACCTTCTACGAAGTCGAAAAGCTCGAAGACCTCGCGGGCGCATACGAGCGCGTCGTCGCAGACCTCGGCACCGTCTACAGCCTCACATACCGACCCATCAACAAGCGGCGCGACGGAAGCTGGCGAGCCATTCGCGTCCGGCTCCCGCGCCGCCCCGAAGCCGTCGCACGCGGACGACGCGGCTACTACGCGAAGTAAAGGCAAAGTGTTGCGATGAGAGACAGCGCAGCTTTCGTCATCATCAAATGATGACGAAAGCTGCGCTGTTCGCCGTCTTCACTTTTGCCTTTTAACTTTTGCTTATCTTCCGGGTCTTCGTATGCGCCGTAGGCGAGCAGGAGCGAGGCCGTGTCGTCTTCGTCGCTATCGCGTGCGTGCCAGAGGGCGGTCACGGTTCCGACGAGCGAGGCGGTACCGCCCCGAGGCTTCCGCGTGCGCGGCGTCGGCGCGTGCCGAGGTGTTGGTCTGCTGAGCGGGTTCGGTGCTGGCTGTCTGCGCCTGTGCTACGGCCGAGGTACAGAGCGTGAGCGCCGCGCCGAAGGCCCCGGCGGCGATGCGCGATGCGCGACGCTTTATCTGATCGAGCGGTTCGGCGAGCGCGCGTGTGCGGGGCGTGCCCGCGTGGTCGCGCTCGATGCGCAGGCAGAGGCGTCCGCCCGAGCGCAGGACGAGTTGCATCGCCTCTCTCGGCGTAATCTCCGACAGGTTGTGTACGTGCAGATGGCAGTGAGCGCAGAAGCGCACGCGCTCGCCACCGGCCATCGAGTCCCATTCGGCCGAACAGGGCTCAGAGATTTGCAGACGTTCGTGCGGTCTTGGCAGGTTCCACGGCATGATGGGTAGGCTCCTCTCCTCATTCAGTTCGCTTGAGTGGTCGGAGAGCCTGGGAGTAGCTCCTGTGGAGGGCTTTGACACGTGCGCGACGCGCCGAAGTCCCTCAGGAGGCGGCCATGAATTTGACCCTCTGATGCTCTCTGAGCGACGGATGGTTGTTGAGGATAGCGGACTCTTTACCAAAAATTGGATGAAGCCGGGGCGGGTCTTGAAGTCTTTAGCGGCAGCGCGCGGGGCGTTTCGGGCGTCTAAGCCTTGTTATGCGAACAAGGGGAAGACATCTTTTAATCTTAATCCTGATACTCGCGGCCGTCGGCGCGGGGCTCGTGGCGCTGATGTCGAAGCGTTTGAGGTCGCGCGGCGTATCGCCCGTACTGGCGGCCGCTGCGGGCGAGCCCGCGCCGCCGCGCAGGACTCTGCCGCCGCTCCCGCTGCGCCCGCTCTCGCCTCGTCTCAGGGCTTTGCGCGAGCGAGCGATGGATGCGGCCTCGCGCGTGCGCGGGCTCGACTGGCAGAGCGAGGTCGGGATGACGGAGCTTTCCGGTTGGGAGTACGGCACGCGCACGAAGGAGATTGCCGACGTGCTCGGCACTGACGACCTGAAGGGCTTGAGCAATCTCGCCATAGCGGGCGGCATGTTGCCAGAGGGCACAGACCTCGCCTCGCTCGCCGTCAGCTTCACGGCGGCGAGCGCGGGCGCGACCTACTCGCCGCTCGACAAGCAGGTGCTCTTGGTCTCGGAGCGCGGCGGCTTTCGCGACACAGGTCTGCTCACGCACGAGTTCGTCCACGCGCTACAGGATCAGCACTTCGACCTTCTCAAGATGATGCTCGCGCGACCATTCAGCTTCGACCGCGAGGAGGCGACCTTCGCGCTCGTCGAGGGCGACGCCGTGAGTGTCGAGCGACGCGCGGGGCGAGGCGACGAGTGGATGCGCATGTCGCTCGACGCAGTGGCGCAAGAAGAGGACGAGCGCTTCGCCTCTTATCGTAAAGGCATCGGAGCCTTCTTCCCGCCGCTGCTCACCGAGACTTTCATCTTCCGCTATCGAGACGGCCTGCGCTTTGTCGAGGCGATGCGCCGCGCGCATCCCGCCGTCAACATTGACGACATCTTTCGCCGCCCGCCCGTTTCGTCCGAGCAGGTGCTGCACCCCGAGAAGTATCTTGCGGGCGAAGCGCCGCGCGAGGTCGAGACGAATGTCGAGGGATTCGCGGGCGAAGGTTGGCATCTGACGGCGACGACGCCGCTCGGCGAGGTCGGCGTGCGCGGCCTGCTGATGGCGGGCGTGCAGGCGGACGAGGCCAAGCGCGCCGCCTCGGGTTGGGGCGGCGACCGCTCCTCCGTCTTCGAGCGCGAGGGACATGCGCCGCTCTTTATCTGGAAGTCCGTCTGGGACACGGGGCGCGACGCGCAGGAGTTCTTTCGCGCTTACAACGAGACGCTACGGCAGCGCGCCGCGCCGGGCGGCTCGGCGCGTGCGAGCGAGTCGGAGCGCGAGTGGCGCGAGGGCTCTCTCGTCACTCGCATTCGTCTCGAAGGCGACGCGGTGACGGTCGTCCGCTGTGCCGGGGCGGACGCCGAGGACGCGCTCCGGCTCGCTAACGAAAATAGATAAGAGGCCGCTTGAAGAAAAGATGTGACGTTCAAGACGCAGACTGCTTGGCCGTGGCTTAAGTGGGCTCGCGCTTTGCCAAAAGCCCTTGTCAGTCGGAACTCTTGGGAGTATGCTCTTGACGAAAAGAGAAACTCTCCATTGAATCTTAAACTTCTTTAAGGAAGTGCCCACATGAAAAGAATCGTAAACGCCCCTTTGCGAAGTCTGCTGGCTCTCGTCTTCGTCGTCGTCTGCACACAGTCGGTCGCGCTCGCGCAGGTTCGAGACGTGCGCGTCATCTCGGCGCACGCGGGCGGCGTCAACTTCGTCTCGGGCGATGTTGAAGCGCGACGTGCGGCCGAGTCCGGTTGGAGTCGCCTCTCGATGAAGAACGAGCTGGCGAGCGGCGACGACGTGCGCACGGGCGCAAACGGGCGGGTCGAGATATTGCTCAATCCCGGCTCATACTTCCGCGCGGGCGGAGGCGCGGAGTTCACCTTCTCCGACTCATCGCTCGAAGACCTTCGGCTCGAACTCTCGCGCGGGAGCGCCGTTGTCGAGGCGACGGGCTACAGCGACCTCGACCTCTCGATCACAATCGCTACGCCGCGCACGCTCGTGCGCATCATACGCAGCGGCGTCTATCGCATTGACGTGACGACGACGGGTGCGGCCGAGGTCTCGGTCTTGAAGGGGCGCGCGGTGGTCGGCGGAACGCTCGTCAAGGGCGGGAAGCTCGCGCGTGAAGGCGCGGGCGTCGTTGAGGTCGCAAAGCTCGATAAGGACAACCGCGACGAGCTAGACCTTTGGAGCCGCGAGCGCGGCAAGGCGTTGGCGAAGGCCAACGATAAGCTTTCACACCGAAGCGTCTACACGACGCTTGCGCAGGCGAGGACGAACGGCTTCAACATATGGGGTTCGGGCGGCGGCCTCTGGTACTGGAACGGGCTCTCAAGCTGCTACACGTTCCTCCCCTTCTACGGCAACTGGCAGTCGCCCTACGGCTTCTGGTACGGCATGGGCTACTACTACCCGCCACCCGACAGCAGTCTGTCGCCGGGCTACACGCCTCCGACGATTAGCAGGGGCGGCGCGCCTTACAACCCGCCGCCCATCTGGTCGTCGCCCGGCAGCCCTTCGCCTGACGGCCCCGGCCGCATGATGCCCGACCGGACGATAGACCCGCCGCGCCCCATCGCTCCGCGCGAAGGTGCGCCCGCGCCCGGCGTCGTGCCGCATCGCGACCAACGCTAAAAATTTTTGGAGAGTCGTTAGTGCGGCTCTCCAAAAATTTTTTCTTGACGACATCGAGACTTCGCCCCGTCAGCCGCTTCGGCGCGCAGGCGGGGCGATTTCGTTTGCGACGACGAGCGCGGAGTGTGTGACGGCCGCAACGCCGTTGCCGGGAAAGACCGTGTCTCCGACCATGAAGAGAC
>JAVXWN010000024.1:0-4681 GCA_032230645.1 Acidobacteriota bacterium
CTCGCGTCCGGCGTTGACGAGTTCGAGGGCTACGCGCACCCGCACGCCGCGCGCGTGGCACGCCTCGCCGAAGCTCTCGCCGAACGCTTCCGACTTTCGCGCGCCGACCGTTCTTCCATCGTCTTCGCCGCGCTGCTCCACGACCTCGGCGAGTTGACGATGAAGCGCGACTACATCAACCGCGACGGGCCGCTGACCCAAGCCGAGCGGCTCGACCTCGCGCGCCATCCCGTCATCGGCGAGCCGGAGGCCGCACGCGCCGGAGCCGACCGCGCCGTGCACCTGCTCGTGCGTTGGCATCACGAAGGGTGCGGCGGGGCGGGCTACCCCGACGCTTTGCGCGGCGAGCAGATACCGCTCGGCGCGCGCATACTGCGCGTTGCGGACGCCTACGCCGCGCTGACCGACGCGCGCCCCTTTCGACCCGCGGGCACCGAACCGGAAGCGCGCAAGCACCTCTCGCTCTGGGCCGGAATCGAGTTCGACCCGGCGGTCGTCCTCGCCTTCCTCTCGCTCGAAGGGCTGCCGGAGCTTCGTTCCTACGCGAGCGAGCGCCGCGCCACGCAAGAGCGCGCAGCCACGCAAGCAGAGCCCGCACCCGAGGAAGCGCCCCGCGAAAAGGAAGTGGAAGACGCCGAGGTCGTCCACGCGGGCGAGCCGACCGTCGAGTACCCCTGGGACTCGGGGACGTAAGGCGATTCTCTTTGTTGGAAATCGAGTGCTGTTGATTTAATCAAACGCAGAGGCCGATGACGTTGCGCAACTTCTCCGACTCGCTCCCCGAAGGCTGGCTCGCGTTCGAGCTGAGCATACTTCGCCGCTTACAGTTCCGCTCGGTCGCAGACCCATTCGCGGGCGAGTCGGCGACGCTCGCTTATCTCAAGCGTTGGGGCTCGCGCGTCGCGGCCAACGACGCGACGCAATGGTCTTGGGTTCGCGCCCGCGCGCGCGTCGAGAACAACGCCGAGACGTTGAGCGAGTCGGAGGTCGCGGCGGTGCTCGAAGACGCATACGTGCCGCGCCACCGTCTCTACAATTCGGCGTTGCGCCGCTGGTTCGGCGAGACCGACGCATGGTGGTTCGACAACGTTCGCGCCAGCGCAGAGAAGCTCGACCCCGTCAAGCGCACGCTCGCGCTTGATCTCGGCATGTCGGTCGGCGATTACGCGCGCTCCTTCGACGAAGAGACGCGCGAGTTGCGCCAGCCCTTAAGCCGCGTCTTCATGCGACTGTGGGACTCCGCCGCGCCACCCTTCAACAATCGTCAGAGCAACCCCGCCTCGAACAAGGACGCACGCGACTTTGTCTCGCGCGAGCAGGCCGACCTGCTCTTCTTGCGACTGCCGCGCCCCTCGCGCCGCGCCGCGCGCGATTCTTCTTGGGCATGGCGTGAAGAGTGGGTGCGTGGCGAAGGAGATTTCTGGGATGACTTCGAGCGCACGCGCGAAGGCCGTCTCGGGGCGCGCGCCGAGGCACGCCGCCAGTACATGCGTCACGTCGAAGACCTTCTCGACTCCGCCTCGCACTTCCCTGTCTGGGCCGTCGCATACACCGACGACGGCTTTCTCCCCGTCGAAGAACTCGTTGAAGCAATCAGCCGCCTCCGCCGCGTCGGCACCGTCTACACCAAAGACTTCACCGAGTTGACCGGCGCACGCGCCGTTATCGTCACGGCATAAGGAACAGTCTGAAGTCTGAAGTCAAAAACAAAAGCCCGGCGCTTAGCGACCGGGCTTTTCTAATGCCTTGACTCCAGACTTCAGATTTCAGACCCCGGACTCTGCTTTGAGAATCACAAGCGTCTGGTCGTCGCCGCGGTCGGCCGAGCCAGTCCAGCGGTCAATCTCATCGAAGATGCGTTGGCGTATGTGCTCAGCCGTCTCGATGCGGTGCGAGATGGCGAGGTCTGCGAGTCGCTGCTCGCCGTACTCTTCGCCGATGGAGTTCTGCGCCTCGGTGATGCCATCGGAGAAGACGACGAGCAGGTCTTCGGGGCCGAGCGCCGCCTGCCCCTCCTCGAACCGCGCCCAGTCGAAAGCGCCGACCACCGTCCCACCTTCCCACAGGCGTTCGACCGTGCCGTCGGCGCGCACGAGCATGGGCGCGTTGTGCCCCGCGTTCGTGTAGCGGAGCGTCCGCGCGCGGTCGTCGTAGAGCGCGAGGAAGAGAGTGGCGAAGCGGTTGGCGTCGGTCGCGCTGCACAGTTGAGCGTTGATGCTCTCGGCCATGTTCGAGACGGCACAGCGCGTGTCCGTGCCCGTCACACCGCACGGCATCTCAAGCGTCCCTACGAGGTCGGCCGAAGTTGACGAGCCGCCGACAACCGCCGCGCTCTGCAACGCGAGTCGCAGACGCTCGGCGATGATTGCGACCTGCGCACGCAACGCGGCCTGCAAGTTCGACATCACGAGCGAGGCCGAAATTCCCTTACCCGATACATCGCCCAGCGCGAAGGCGACGAGGCCGGGCGTGACCTCGACGAAGTCGTAGTAGTCGCCCGCCACGCCGAGCGCCGCGCGGCACTCGCCCGTGATGCGTGCGGTCGCAAGCGCGGGCGTGCTGCGCGGGAAGAGTTGCGCCTGAACCTCGTGCGCGATTTCGACCTCGCGCTTTAGCCGCTCGTGCTCGACGCGCTCGGCCAGAAGCGTCTCGATGTTTGAAGACATCTCGTTGAAGGCGAGCGCGAGTTCGCCCAACTGATCGCGCGAGCGCGTGCGTATGCGATGCGAGAAGTCGCCGCGCTTGATGAACTCAGTGGCGCGATAGAGCTTGTGAACTGTCCCCGTCACGGCGCGCGTCATCCACCCCGCGGAGAAGAGCGCCGCGAGTTCGAGCAGAAGAAACGTGACGGCGATGACGTAGAGTATCTGCCACCAGCGGGGCCCAAGCACAGCGTCGCTCCAGAACTGCTTGCCGCCCTCGGCCCAAGACCAGTCAACCATGAACGACCAGCGCGGCGTCGTGCTGCCCGTTCGCCAGTCGGTTGCGTCAAGGAAGACAGGGTACGGAAAGTTAAAGCCATCGAACTTCGGCAGGCTCTCGCCGAACTGATCGCGCGACAGGTCAACGACCTTCTTCACACGCCCCGCACCGTCGCCGTCTTCATCTTTGGCACTATCAATTTCAGGATCACCGAATTTGTACCTGACCGTCCCGCCGCGCTGTCGCTCCTCCTCGCGCCTGACGCCGAGGAAGAAGGGGCGAAGGTTGACACCCGTGTTCTCGTGGTATCGTGCGACGAGCGCGCGACTGACGGGGATGCTCAGCAACACCGCGAACGCGCGGCCGTCACGTTCGCCTCGCGCGAGAGCACGCACGGAGGGCGTGCCAAAGGCGCTCTTCGAGTCATCGGGTGGCGGCAGGTAAGCGAGCCCCCTCCACTCGGCGCGGTCGCCGCGCCAAGCGGGCAGCGGCCCGCGCTCGTCGCCCGTGTCAAGGCCGACGCCGCGTGTCTGCTCGTCCGAAGGCGCGCTCAAAAGTTGAGCCGGAGAGTCATCGCCGAGCAGGCGCGAGTTGTCCGGCGCTTGCCCGCGCCAGACCGAAACGCGTGCGCCGGGCAATGCCGAGCGCAACAACGCCGCGCGCTCGTCAAGCCAACTTTGCGCATCGCGCTCGCTCACGTTCGGCGGGAGTCGCGCGAGTGCTTCGGCGAGCGCACGCGCGCCCTCCTGTGCCTGCCGTTCGGTCGCGTCTATCTGCACCGCGACGACGCGCACCATCACCTGCGACGAGCCGCCCGTCGCGGCCAGCGCGCCGAGCATCAGCAGCAGCACCACGGGCGTCAGACCGACGAAGAGGTACGTGATGATTAGTCGGCGGCGCACCTTCCATAGCAGCATCCGCTTGAGACGCACCAGAAGCTTTAGGCCGTAGTAGAGGACGACAACAGCGCACGCACAGAAGGTTAAGGGGCCGAGCAAGCCGAGCGGCGTCTCGCTATAAGCACGCGTATCGCGCACGAACAGGCGCACGAGAAACAGCACGACCGCCGCCAACGCCACGCGCGGCATCGCGCGCCGCAACCACTCGCGCGCGCTCACAAGCCCCTCGGCGAAACGGTCTGACGCTGCCTGCCACCTTCCGCCCATCAACAGTTCACCTCAAAGTCACCGATGAACTTTGAACGCCGAAACGATCAAACTGAAGAGCAAGTGACCTGTCTTACGGTTCATCATTCAGCGTTCATTGTTCATACTTTCAAACTCGCCGTCCCTCTTCTTACGCCCGACCAGCGGAACGTGTTTCAGCCTAATCTTCGGCGAGCGCGCGGACGTGCGCGCTGACGGTCGCGCCGAGCGTCGAGAGGTTGTAGCCACCTTCGAGGCAAGAGACGAGGCGACCGCCGCACGCATCGCGCGCCCAGTCCTTCGCCGCGCGCGAGAGCGCGATGAAGTCTTCGTCCGTGAGCATGAGTTGTCCGAGGGGGTCGCCCGCATGAGAGTCAAATCCGGCGGAGATGATGACGAGGTCGGGACGAAACCTCGCGCCTATCTCTTCGAGCGCAGTCTCGAAAGCGCGGCGATGCTCGGCGGCGGGCGTGCGTGCTCGCAAAGGCAGGTTCAAAGTGTAGCCGCGCCCGCGCCCGACTCCCGTCTCGCCGCGCGTGCCCGTGCCCGGATACCACGGGTACTGGTGCGAGGAGAAGAAGAAGACCGTCGGGTCGTCATAGAAGATTCCCTGC
>JAVXWN010000112.1:0-6838 GCA_032230645.1 Acidobacteriota bacterium
AGAACTCGACGCGCGCTTCATAGGGCCACTGACCGACACGAACCGGCCCATGTTCGGCCGCGACGGAACGCAATCGCTCGCGCCCGCCGCCGTGCAGCTTCGGCTCTCGGTCTATCTGCTGCTAGACCTTT
This sequence comes from Acidobacteriota bacterium, assembly GCA_032230645.1. Classification (GTDB taxonomy): domain Bacteria; phylum Acidobacteriota; class Blastocatellia; order Pyrinomonadales; family Pyrinomonadaceae; genus QHXN01. The sequence goes on from JAVXWN010000112.1 coordinate 132, forward strand.
GGGAGTATCTCGACCAGTACGTGCCCGAGGTGGCAGCGGCGCTACGCGACGACACGGCCTCTGCACTCGTGGGCAAGTCACGCGACCTGACCGACTACTTCCAGTCAAAGACTCTCAGCGGCACGATGCTCTCGCTCGCCGCCGCGCTCGCGAAGGTGTCGGGGCAGCGCGCCGAACTCAACGCGCCGGGCGACAGTGACCTCGCCGCTCTCGGCTACACCAACGACTTCAACCTGCACGACCACGCGCTCAGCGGTCTGAGCGTGCTGCGCGGCAAGGTGAGCGACGCGCTCTCGGATTCGCCCGAGACGAAACCTGCGCCCGTCTCCGTGCCCAAGCTCTCGACGCAGGCGGGCGACCTCTACGTGCTGCGCCATGTCTACGAGCGCGCGCAGTGCGACCCGGCGCATCGCTATGTCAGCCGACCGACCGAGCCGTTCGAGCTTGCGCCCTTCTTCGACCCTGACGCGCCGGGTCGCAGCATACGCGTGGGACTTCCCGTTGACGTGAGCATCGCGGGGCTGCGCAAGTTCAAGAAGAACGTCGGCTTCATGATCTCGAAGGAGTTGAACAAGAAGCTCGAAGGCATCGCGGGTAACGAGAAAGGCATTCTCGACAATGACGCGTCGGTCTCGGACGGCGGCATTGACATCGGCTTCATCTGCTCGTTCTCGCTCCCGATCATCACGCTCTGCGCCTTCATCCTGTTGATGATTATCGTCGTGCTGCTCAACCTCGTATTCTGGTGGATACCGCTGCTCAAGATTTGCTTCCCCATTCCGCTGGCGGCGAAGAAGAATTAACGTCGCGGAAGAAGAAGAAGATGCGCAGGCAAAACATTTTCGGACAGGGCTTGAGCTTCCCGCCGCGCGTGGGCGCGGACGGGCGGCTGGCGTGGTCGGAGGGCGAAGAGAACGTGCGCGAGTCAATTCGCGTCATTCTCTTGACCGAGCGCGACGAGAGGCTGATGCGCGCGGAGTTCGGCTGTGGGCTGCGCCGCTTTCTCTTCGAGCCGAACACGGTCACGACGCGCACGCTCATTCGCGAGGCCGTCATCAATTCAATCAAGCTCTGGGAGCCGCGCGTCGGAGTCGAGGATGTTTCAGTCGAGGCGGACGAGGAAGACCCGCGCCTCGTCGCCATCGAGATTCACTTCCGCCTCATCGCCACGCGTGCCGCCGGACGCCTCGGCCTGACCTTGCAACTGGAGGGCTAAAGGGATGCCTCTGCAACTGCCCGTTCTCGACAACCGAAACTTCGAGCAGCTTCTACAGGAAGCGCAGCGGCGCATCCCCGTCTACACGCCCGAGTGGACGAACTTCGAGCAGGACAGCGACCCCGGCATCACCATCGTCCAGCTCTTCGCCTTCCTCACGGAGAACCTGCTCTATCGCGCCGACCGCATCCCGGAACGCAACCGCCTCAAGTTCCTTCAACTGCTCGGCATCCCCTTGCAGCAGGCCGCGCCCGCGCAAGGTCTCATCCGCGTGCGCAACGAGCGCGGGCCCGTCGCGCCGCTCCCGCTCGAAGCAGGCATCGTGGTCGCCGCAGGTCAGGTCAACTTCCTCACGCTCGACCCCGTCAACGTCCTGCCCGTCGAGGCCGCAGTCTTCTACAAGCGACGGGTCTCGAAGGGTGACCCGCGCTTCGATGAGTTCAACACCAAGTATCAAGCCATCCGTGAAGCCACGCTCGCCGCGCTCGAAGTCGAAGAAGAAGCGACGCAGCGGAAGCCTTCGGCCGACGGCGCATCGGCTTCGGGCAATGACTCGGAAGACGAGTCAAGCGAAGTCTTCAGTGCTGATGGAGCGGGCGCGGGCGATGTGTCGGTGCAGCTCGACTTTTATGAATCTTCGCAGATGCGTCAGCCGACCGCGGGCGACCCGCCGCCCGTCCTCGACCTCTCGGCCGACGAGACGACCGACCACGCCGTCTATCTCGCGCTGCTCGCGCCGCGCAACGTCGCGCCCGACGCCGCGCGCGACGTGCTCGCCAACCAGACGCTCTCAATCGGCATCGTCCCCGCGCTCGCCGACACAAGCGTGCCCCCGCTCGTCCCCGTGCAACTCGGCGCGAAGCGTCTGCCCGTCCCCGCGCTCATCTACGAAATCCCCGACGCGGGCGCGGCGGGCACGCGCTACACGCGGCTGCGCGTCGTGCAGGAGCCCGACGTGCTCTCGGATGTGGGCGTCGTGCAACTCGAACTACCGGGCAAGGAGAAGCTCAAGCCGTGGGAGTTCACCGAGCCCTTGCAAGAAGGAACGGGCGACTATCCGCCGCGCATCGAGGACGACGAGGTGCGTGCGCGTCTCGTCACATGGCTGCGCGTGCGACTGCCCCCTTCGACGACCGCAGGCGCGCAGGCCACGAGCACGCAGTCGGGCAACCAGCCGTCCGTCGTAGCGCAGGGCAATCAGGGTGCGGCGTTGAGAGCGCGGCTCACGTGGGTCGGCGTCAACGCGGCGCGCGTGCGACAGGCCATCCCCGTCTTTAACGAACTGCTCGGCACAGCCAACGGCGAGCCCGACCAGACGGTTGTTCTCGCCAACACGCCCGTCATCGGTGACTCGGTTCTGCTAGAAGTTCAAGACATTGACGGCGTGTGGCGATTGTGGCTTCAGACCGATGACCTGCTCGCGGCCGGAGAGACCGACGAGGTCTTCACCGTTGATTACGAGTCGGGGCAGGTGCGCTTCGGCGACGGTCATCGCGGCGAGCGTCCCCCCCTGGGCAGCCGCATCCGTGCCTCCTACCAGTACGGCGGCGGCACGCAGGGCAACGTCGCCATCGGGGCCGTCAAGACCAGCACGGACGTGCGACTGCAAGGCGGCTTCAAGATAGACAACCCCATCGCGACGTGGGGCGGCGACACAGGCGAGACGATTGAAGAGGGCGAACGCAACATCCCGCTCTACCTGCGTCACCGCGACCGCCTCGTCGTCGCGCAGGACTTCAAGGACATCACGCGGCGCACGCCGGGCGTGGATGTCGGCCGCGTCGAAGTGCTCCCGCTCTACAACCCCGACAAGCAGCTTGAGAATCTCGCGGGCGTCGTCACGCTGCTGGTCGTTCCCGCGACCGATGCGATACGTCCGCTGTGGCCGCTGCCCAACCGTCTCTTCCTCAAGACCGTCTGTGACTATCTCGACGAGCGGCGGCTGGTGACGACGGAGATTTACGTGCGCGGCCCCGAGTACGTCTCGGTCGCGCTCTCGGTCGGGCTCGAAGTGCGGGCCGGATACTTTCGCGACCAAGTGATTCAGGGCGTGCGCGCGCGACTGCAAGCATACCTGTCGTCGCTCCCGCCCGGCGGCCCCGACGCCGAGGGCTGGCCGCTCAACAAGCTCCTGCTCAAGAAAGACCTTGAGGCCGTCGTCACGCGCGTCCCCGGCGTCGAGTTCGTCAACTCGATGGAGTTGGGCGTGGCGGCCGAGCTTGACATCGAGAGCAAGCGGCTACGCGGGCTGCAACTGCCGCGACTCGACACGCTCGACGTGCGCGAGGGCGAGGCCGAATCGCTCCAGTCCATCCTCGGCCCCAAGCCGCAGACGCAAGAGCCGACCGTCGTGCCCGTCCCCGTTACGAAGCCGAAGTGCTGACGCCGCCGCTGCAAGACGCGAGAGCAAGTAAGTACAAATGAGGAGCAGTTAGTTGGACGTTAACGCCACACGCTTTCACCTGATTAAGGGCCGCGCCGATTGGCGGCGATGCGTGGAGGAGTACGTGAGCGCGTCGGGCGATGTGAAGCTGCTCGCGGCCGACAAGTTCAAGTCGCTTGAGTTCGACACGGAAGCACAGGACTTGAGGCTTAAGTCGCGGCTCGTCATCTTCGTCAGCGCGCGTGGCGGCGCGGTGCTCGACCCTTCGGAGAGGCGCGGCGCGGCGGTTGATTCGTTTCAGAACTGGTACTGGATCAGCCACGACCGGCGAAAGATTTTCTGGCGACCGCTCGGCTCGAAGAGGTCGCGCGTCTTCTGGTCGCAGGAGACAAGCGATGCCGACTGCAAGCCCTCGGGCGACTTCGCGCCCGAGGCTCATGTCGCGCCGCCGCCCGTCGAACTCTCCGGCCTTGTCGTGACGAGCCGCAACTATCTCGTCGTCGGCAACGTCACCGACCGCGCGCTCTTCATCTTCGACCTGCACGCGGGCGGTGCGCCCATGATTCTTGGCTTCCCCGTCGGCGTGCCCTTCGAGCCGTTCGACATGGCTCCGGCTCCGCGCGGCGGCGTGTGGATTCTCGACCGCGCGCACAAGACCTACTGGGGTCTCGACCGCGACTTCTGCGTGCTCTCGGAGGGAGCGCAAGCCTACGAGATCGAGCCCGAAGAGGAGGAGGTCTTTCACGTCGAGGGCGGCACCGCTTCGGTGCGCCCCGCGCGACGCTTCCCTCTCGGCTTTAAGCTCCCCACGGAAGTCGTAGACCCTGTAGCCATCGAAGCGATGCCCGATGGCACGGTGCTCATCCTCGACAGCCCGGCTTATCAGACATCTACCAGCGCGCCGCCCGTGCCCTCGGTCGTGCATCACCTGCGGCGCACGGCGCGCGAGGGTGGGCCCTTCGAGTTGAGCGACCCCGATGTCGTGACGGCTGATGAGTTGAGCGGCGGCGTGAGCACGGGGCTTGCGGTCGTCGGCTACGACTTCGCCTTCCTGCCGTCGAATGATGACCCTCGACGCGGCACGCTCCGCGTCGTCGAGCGCGAGGGCAATCAGGCCGTCACCTTCTCGCTCGACCTCACGTCGTCTCCGAACGCCTTGAGTATCGCGCCTGAGTTTCGGCCCATGCACTTCTTCGGTTCGCGCGCGCTCGTCGCTTACGACGGCGAGACCTTCTACGACGTTGTGAGCGGCGACACCTCGAACGACCGCGCCGTCCGCTGGACGCAGCTACAGGTCATTGACGAGCCGCGCTACCCTTCGAGCGCGACGCTTCGGAGCGCGACGCTCGACGGGCGCGAGCGCGGCTGCGTATGGCACCGCCTGCTGCTCGATGCGTGCATCCCGGCCGACGCGGGGGTGGAGGTCTGGTCGCGCGCGCACGACGATGCGGCGTTGCTCGAACAGGTCGAGTGGTCGCCCGAGCCCGCGCCTTACCTGCGCGCCGCCGGGCCCGAGCTTCCGTACTTCGACGCCTTCCCGCAGTACGCGACCGCAGCCGAGATGCCGGAGAATACGGGCACTTGGGAGTTACTCTTCCAGCGAACGCGGGGCCGCTTCGCGCAGTTGAGAATCGTGCTCAAGGGCAATGGGCGCACGTCGCCACACCTGCATGCGGTGCGCGCCTACTACCCGCGATTCTCTTATCCGCGCAACTACCTGCCGAAGGTTTATCAGGACGATGCGGGCTCGGCCGACTTTCTCGAACGCATGCTCGCCAACGAGGAGGGCTTCTACACCGAGATCGAGGGACGCATCAATGACGTGAGCCTCGTCTTCGATCCGAGGAGCGCGCCGCCCGAGGCGCTCGACTGGCTCGCCGGATGGGTCGGCATCATCCTCGATCCACTGTGGGCCGGGATACAGTCAGCGCGGCAGGAGCGCGCAAAGAACCTGCCCGCTTCGCTGCGCCTCAAGCCCTATGACCGGCGACGCCTCTTCATACGCTACGCGCGCAAGCTCTACGACCGGCGCGGGACGCATACCGGAATCCAGTTCGCGCTGCTGCTCTTACTAGACCCGTGCCTTGAAGTGCTGCTCGAACGGTTGAAGCGCGCCGCGCGTCGGCCCGATGAGAATGGGTCGGCCTCGCTGCTCGAAGAGTTGCGGCGTTACGGGCTGCTCGAACGCTACGGGTTGCCCGAGCCCGGTGGCGGTGCGCGCACGCGCCTGCGACCGTCGCTTGGCGACGAGGAGTTTGAAGACCTTCTCTACGACTATGTGCTTGCGCCGAAGCGACCGGCGAAGGTGCGCATCGTCGAACGCTACCGGACGCGCGGCGGACGGCGATTGCAGGAGGGCGATACCTCAATAGGCGGCATCGCGGAGACGCAGCCTTCGCAGGAAGCGCCGGACGCATACGCGCACCAGTTCTCCGTGCTCGTGCCCGAGGAGTTGACGACCGAAGAAGAGGCGATGACGCGCCGCATCGCCGAGCTTGAGAAGCCCGCTCACACGAGCTTCGACGTGCGCCGCTACTGGGACTTCTTCCGTGTCGGCGAGGGGCGCGTCGGCATAGACACGCTGCTCGGCGAAGAGTCGCGCTTCATCGCCGTCATACTCGGTCGAAGCTATCTATCCGAAGGCTACCTGCGCCCCCCGCATCCTGCGGACGTTTCCGACCGGTTGATTTCCGACCGCGACCGCGTGGGCCGTATGCCGTCGCTCTAAAAACGATTGGAGAGAATCATGCAAGACTGTTGCACTTCCGCCACCTCAGACAAAGCGTTGTTGAGCCCGAACAAGCGGGTCAACTACACCTTCGGCATGGTGCTCGGCGTTGACGACTTTCGACAGGAGCAGGAGCACTTCGAGTGGAAGCACCGCATCAGCAACCTCCTGCTGCACGGCTCGGGCACAGTCTGCGGGCTGAGCGTGACGACCGAAGCCGTGGGCGCGGACGTTGAGGTGCGCATCGCGCCGGGCTACGCCGTCAGCCCGCACGGTCGCTGGATGTGGCTCGAGCGAGCTTTGTGCGCGCGGCTCGGCGAGTGGGTCGCGAAGAACTCGACGCAGCAGAGCCCGCCGCCCGCGCCGGGGCCGCACACCGT